>CAMXBD010000022.1 GCA_947179245.1 uncultured Lachnospiraceae bacterium
TGTGACAAAAAGAATCCTGCGATTATGCGGGTTCTGGCGTTTCGCAAACGCCTAAGTGTATTTGAAATCAGAAGGGAGTAAGACAATGTCAGAGAAAAGTATACCATATAAGATATATCTGGAAGAAAACGAGATGCCTAAGCAGTGGTACAATGTCCGTGCCGATATGAAGAACAAGCCGGCGCCGTTACTTAATCCGGGAACCTTAAAGCCCATGACTTTTGAGGAGCTGCAGGGAGTGTTCTGTGACGAGTTAGTAAAGCAGGAGCTAAACGACACGGATGCGTATATTGATATTCCGCAGGAGATCTTGGACTTCTATAAGATGTATCGTCCATCGCCTTTAGTGAGGGCTTATTGTCTGGAGAAAAAGCTGGATACTCCGGCGAAAATCTATTATAAATTTGAAGGAAATAATACGAGCGGAAGCCATAAACTCAATTCTGCCATTGCGCAGGCATATTATGCGAAACAGCAGGGGCTTAAAGGTGTCACTACAGAGACAGGAGCAGGTCAATGGGGAACGGCGCTTTCCATGGCATGTTCTTATTTTGATCTGGATTGTCATGTGTATATGGTGAAAGTTTCTTATGAACAGAAACCTTTCCGCCGTGAAGTAATGCGTACTTACGGTGCACAGGTAACGCCGTCGCCTTCCGATACGACCAATGTAGGGCGTAAGATTCTGGAAGAGTTTCCGGGGACGACGGGAAGTCTCGGCTGTGCCATTTCCGAGGCAGTAGAGGCTGCCACTGCTAAGGAAGGCTATCGTTATGTATTGGGAAGCGTTTTGTCACAGGTATTGCTCCATCAGTCCATTATTGGTGAGGAGACTAAGGCAGCGCTTAAGAAATATGATATCAAACCGGATATGATCATCGGCTGTGCGGGCGGCGGCTCCAATCTGGGCGGACTGATTTCACCTTTTGTCGGCGAAAAGTTACGTGGAGAGGCGGATTACCGGATTATCGCAGTTGAACCGGCATCCTGTCCGAGTCTGACGAGAGGAAAGTATGTATATGATTTCTGCGATACAGGCAAGGTATGTCCTCTTGCCAAGATGTACACGTTAGGAAGCGGTTTCATGCCTGCACCCAACCATGCCGGAGGACTTCGGTATCACGGTATGAGCTCCGTAGTATCCCAGTTGTATGACGACGGGCTGATTGAGGCGACCAGTGTGGAGCAGACAGCGGTATTTCAGGCGGCGGAGCAGTTTGCAAGAGTGGAGGGTATCCTTCCGGCGCCGGAGAGTGCGCATGCGATCAGAGTAGCCATTGATGAGGCTATGAAGTGCAAGGAGACCGGTGAGGAGAAGACAATTGTCTTTGGATTGACCGGTACAGGATATTTCGATATGGTAGCTTATGGCAAGTTCCATGACGGAGAGATGTCTGATTATGTACCTACGGATGAGGAGCTTGCAAAAGGATTCGCAGGAATTCCCTCATTTCCGGGAAATGAATAATTATATATAAAATCAAGAAGTTTAGCAGGGAGTGATGCGGGATAACTGGTTTTCAGTTGCTTGGCGGCACTCCTTTGTTGCTTGATATAGATTTAAGATAAAATGCATTTTGATATACGAGGATTTGATGATGGATAAAACGAAGATGGTCAAGGCTGTGATACCTGATTTTTCTATGCGGCAGATCAGTGAATCAGGTCAATGTTTCCGGATGAATCAGGTTGCGGAAAACCGCTATGCTCTTGTTGCATCCGGCAGATATCTGGAAGTGGAACAAGTGGGTGATGAGCTCATCTTTGCCTGTACACAGGAAGAATATGACGGAATCTGGCGGGAATATTTTGATCTGGACAATGACTATGGACAGTACAGAAATACAGTGTCCGGGCAGGACAGGTATCTTGCGGAGGCGACAGCATTTGGCAGCGGAATCAGGATATTGCGTCAGGATGTATGGGAGATGCTGATATCTTTTATCATTTCCCAACAAAACAATATTAAGAGAATACGAAAATGTATCGAGACACTCTGCGAACGCTATGGAGAGAAAAAGTATATAACGGATGTCAAGGATGCGGCATATTACACATTTCCCGATGCGCAGACCCTTGCCCATGTATCGGAGGAAGAGCTGAGAGGGTGTAATCTGGGATATCGCAGCCGGTATATCGTCAACACGGCAAACAGTGTCTGGCGGGGAGACGTGGATTTACAAGCCATTAAAAAGATGGGTTACAGGCAGGCGCGGGAAGAGCTTCTTAAGCTTAGCGGTGTAGGTGAAAAGGTAGCGGACTGCATCTGTTTGTTCGGACTACATCACATGGATGCGTTTCCGGTAGATACACATATACGTAAGGCTATTGAGGAACACTATCCGACAGGTTTTCCGTTTGATCGGTATGCCGGATACGCAGGAGTGATGCAACAATATATTTTCTACTACGATTTAAAAAATAGCGCTTCCACATGGAAGGAATAGAAGACATTTAAAAAATATTATGGTAAAATGTGTGAAGAAGACTTTTTGTGGAAAAAGTGTTAAGTTATTATATATGTGGGAGGAAATTCTATGAGCAGCGTGAAAGAGAAGCGCTTTAAGAAATTAAATAGAAGAAGAATATGGCCCTCTATCGTAGCATTTGTCCTGTTTATTCTTCTGTGTGTAGGTATGGTTGCGCTTTTTCTGCAGTTGTTTGCATTGTATATCATGGGAACGAAAATCGTTCGGCAGTACGGGGAAACACAGCAGGTAAAAGCCATTCTGGACGGTTTTCTGTCAAACGGAAATGAGATTACAGAAATAGTAGATAGTATGCATATGTACACGTTTAATGCGAGTGATATTTATGTTTTGGATCAGGATGGTCAGGTAGTGGCGAGGACAGGGAGCTCTGAGCCGGATTTTAATATGGTTCTGGATTTCAAGCTTGATCAGATGCTTGATCTGGATGAAGGATTTGTGGCAGTTGCGGACAACAGCAGCAAGATTGTATATAAAGATAGCAAATATACGATTTTTGCTGTACCGATTGATGAGGTTATCAAGGAGACTTTTTCACCGGGCAGAGAGCATGAAGGACTCGGGGAATGGTTAAACAGGACTATCATCACACAAAAATATTGGCTGAGGACGTCGCTTGCTTCTGGCGAATATGAGGCATATGTCAAATGTATTATAGATGTTCAGCGACAGGATATCTTCTATGTATGTATTTTTGGTATCATTACGCTGCTGCTTTTGATGATTCCGATTATACTGCTTTTTATCAACACGATCCGTTCAATCGTGACGCAGCGTAAAATGACACAGCTCATCTATCTTGATGCGATTACGGGAGGAAAAAACTGGTTCTATTTCCGGAACTATGCGGAGCGTGTACTGACCAGACTGCGAAACAGCCGGAAAGCTTTTGTAATCGTAAATCTGCATTTCGAGCGTTATCAGAATTATTGCGCCTGCTATGGTGTTAAGGCGGGGGAAGAATTGCTGGAGGCAATGGATGGATTCCTGACGGCAAGAGTGGGAAGAAACGAGTCTTTTGCAAGGCACGAGGGCGCCGATTTTGGACTGCTGCTTGCCTGTGATGGAGAGAATGATCAGGAAAATCAGAAGAATTGCAGGAAACGCATCAGTTCACTGCTTGCGGAATTGACAGGGCTTAAGCCGGATCAGAAGATTCATTTTCAGGCAGGTATCAATATGATCCAGCCATACATACCTGAGGACGGCAAGTGGTATCATACAAGGAAAAATGTGGATATCAATCAGCTGTATACATACGCCAATGCGGCAAGAATGGCGATTGATTATAAGGAAGAGCAGAGGATTGCGTTCTTTGATCAGGAGATGCTTGATAAGCAGGTATGGGAACATTGGGTGGAAGATAACATGGAGTCGGCTCTTAATAACGAAGAATTTCAAGTTTACCTACAGCCGAAATACAGTCCAATCAATAGGAAATTGGTGGGCGCTGAGGCACTGGTGCGCTGGATTAGTCCTACGGAGGGGCTGATACCGCCGGGACAGTTTATTCCGATTTTTGAGGAGACAGGTTTCGTTACACAACTGGATGATTATATGATATCGCGTGTCGCCAAACTGCAGGCGGAATGGATGATACAAGGGAAGAAGATGATACCGGTTTCTGTCAATATATCGAGAGCGCACTTTGCACAGGAAGGATTGGCAGATCATATTTGCCAGCTCGTGGACGCATACGGACCGAGGCATGAGCTGATCGAACTGGAAGTGACAGAGAGTGCATTCTTTGATGATAAAGATATTCTGATCGATACAGTGAAACAGCTTAAGGCTTACGGGTTCCATGTATCCATGGATGATTTTGGTGCCGGGTATTCTTCATTGAATTCCTTAAAAGATATACCGCTCGATGTATTAAAGCTGGATGGGGAGTTTTTCCATGGCGATGATGATGATGGAAGAGGAGAGATTGTGGTCAAGGAAGCGATCCAGCTCGCAAGGAATCTGGATATGCGGGTGGTGGCAGAAGGTATTGAAAAGAAGGAGCAGGTAGATTTTCTTGCCGGACAGGGATGCGATATGATTCAGGGATTCTATTTCGCGAAACCTATGCCGGTAGCAGAGTTTGAAGAGAAAGTGGAGAAGGACGCATAATGTATACATTATTTGTTAGCTTACAGATTCTGGGAATTATAGTGTTATTTGGCGAGGCGACTTATCTTGTAAATCAGCGGACGTCCAGACAGCAGATCAGGATGCTTTTGCTCATGGTCGCTCTGCTTGTAAATTTTGTGGGTTATCTGTTTGAGATGCAGGCGGGTACGCAGGAACAGGCACTACAGGCTGCCAAATTTTCATATCTCGGCAAGCCTATGATTGTGTTGACCATGTTTCTTTTTATCATGGACTACTGCAAAGTCAGAATACCTAAATGGCTGCCGTCTGTTTTGTCATGTTTGCATATCGGAATCACGTTTCTGGTTATGACATGTGAGAAACATAGTCTGTTTTACAGCAGCATCGGATTTACGACAGAGGGAGCTTTTCCGCATCTGGTATTAGAATTTGGTTCGGTGTATGTGATCTATCATATAATATTGATAGGATATGTTGTAACGATGGTGATTGCCTGTGCGCATAAGTATGTCCATGCCGCTAGTGAAGGCGAGCGCAATAGACTGCTGGCATTCTTTTCCATTTTTATTGTAATGAGTATAGGATGGGCAGGATATATGCTTGACTGGTTTGGCGGTTATGATTCTACTTTGATAGCTTATCTGGTGTCGGTGATCATACTTTCCGTATATCTGTACAAGGATAAAATACTTGAGACTTTGTCTATGGCGCAGGATCAGGCAATCGATGAACTGTCCTCAGGTCTGGTGGTACTTGATCGCGACAATACGGTCATTTATCATAATAAAAAGGCGAGGGAATTGTATCCGTTTGACGATATCAGCGCTCTGCAAACGATCATTGAGGAATTGGATGAATGTATTATAGAGAAAAGAAACATTGAACATAACAATAAAGTATATGGTGTAGGAAGCCGGCTTCTGACAAAACAGAATGCATATTTCGGCAAAATGTATGTGTTCAATGACATTACCGACAGCTTCCGTTATGCGAGGAATGCACAGGAGCAGGCGGAGATCATGAAAGGCTTGAAAGAGCGCGCGGAGGCGGCGAATGAGGCGAAATCAACCTTTGTTTCAAACATTACGCACGAGATCAGAACTCCCATGAATGCGATTGTGGGTATGACGGAGATTCTGCTTCGGGAGAAACATTCCGAACAGGATATGGGCTATCTGATAAATATTAAAAATTCGGGCAATGCACTGCTTAATATTGTCAATGATATTTTGGATTTTTCAAAGATGGAGTCGGGTAAAATGGAACTGGTGGAAGAAGAATATGAACCGATGCAGATGTTCAGTGATCTGAGTATGATCTTTTTGACACGTATCGGAGATAAAGATATGGAGATCTTGTTTGATATTGATGAAAAATTACCCCGGAAGCTGTATGGTGACGGACTTCGTATCAGACAGGTCATTATCAATATTGTCAACAACGCGATTAAATTTACGGAAAGAGGCTTTGTCAAGCTTCAGATGCGTGTAGGCAGTATTAACGGAGATAATATAGAATTGCTTGTATCTGTACAGGATACGGGACAGGGAATCAGAGAGGAAGATATGGATAAACTGTTCGGATCCTTTCAGCAGGTGGACAGTAAGAAAAACCGTGGCAAGGAGGGCACTGGATTAGGCTTATCTATCTCTAAACAGCTTGTGGAAATGATGGGCGGCAGTATTGGTGTGCGCAGTACATACGGGGAAGGCAGCGAGTTTTATTTCAATGTTATCCAGAAAAGATGCGGTGATGAACCTGCTGCTAAGATTCATGATGACGAGGCAGGGAAGAATTTGAAGATCAGCGGATACTTCAGCAGAGCATGTCTGTGGCACAGCTTAGAGGATCTGGCAGAGAAGTTTGGCATATCATGTATACCTTATGAAGAATGGAAAGAGACGAGGCAGCAGCTTGACTGTTTCTTCATGGATATGTCAGGATACGATAAACTGTCGGGCGATGTTGATAATTACAGCGCACAAATGGGTGAGATGTATATGCTGATCAATCCATTATTGGAGGAATGCAATGCGGCTGGTATGACTGCCATCAATAAACCGCTTTACAGTCTGAATTTCTGTCAGACGATCAATCATGAGGCGCTGTATGTGGGACCTGTGGTAGAGGAATATATGAATTTCACGGCACCGGATGCCTCTGTGCTGATCGTAGACGACAATGAGATTAATCTTGAGGTGGCAGCGGGGCTTTTAGAACCGCTAAATATGCACATTGATACGGTTGACAGCGGTAAACGTGCGCTTCAGATGGCGGCAGAGAAGAAATATCATCTGATCTTCATGGATCATATGATGCCCGTTATGGACGGTATAGAGACTACGGAGAGACTGCGCCAGATGGAAGATGAGTATTACCACACAGTGCCGATCGTTGCCTTGACAGCGAATGCACTGATGGATGCCCGTGAGAAATTTGCCAAGGCGGGAATGGACGATTTCGTAGCAAAACCTATCGAGATGAAAGAAATCTGCAAATGCATCAGGAAATGGCTTCCCGATGAACTGATCATTATCAATACGGATACGAATCCGGAAGGGGCGTCAGGAGCAACTGGAGCCAGTTCCCAAGAAAATCAGACGCAGAGTGAGCCGCTGCCTGAACTTCCGGGTATCAATTCGGCGGATGGCGTCAAGTATTCTGGAAGCGAGAAGTTGTGGTATAAGTTACTCGGAGATTTCTATAAGCTTATTGACGCCAAGGCAAACAAGATCGAGAAGTGCCTTGCAGATAATCTGATCAGGGATTATACAATAGAAGTTCATGCCCTCAAAAATACGGCGCGTATGGTCGGTGCAGCTCATCTGTCCGAATGGTTCCATCGAATGGAGGACTGCGGCAATGCAGGTGATGTAGAGACGATCATGGCAGAGACGCCGGGGCTGTTGGAAGAACTGCGAAGCTACAAGGAAGTCCTGCGTCCTTATGGGGAAGCCGGTAACCAGAACAAGCAGGAAGTGCCGGCAGAAGAACTTATAGAAATTCTGACGAACATGAAGGAAGCTATGGATCAGTTTGATTTAGACACAGTAGATGTGGCAATGCAGGAATTGGAGAAATGCCGCATACCGGATAAATGTGGGCAGCAGATGGAGATGCTGCGTGTGGCAGTTACGGATGTCATGATGGAGGAAGTCATGAATGTGGCGGACGAGATGATCGGACTGTTACAGGAGTAAGAAAGAGTAAAACATAAGCCTGTGCGGCGGTATACAGCTTACCGTTACACAGGCTTATGCATTTTCTGTGTCTGCTATAATTTCTTCCCGGTCAACAATTCATATCCTTGAAGATACTTGTCAATCGTTTTCTGCACAATTTCTTCCGGCAGTGTCCAGTCATGTCCCTCATTGCCCTTGAGCCAGTCTCGTGCAAACTGTTTATCAAAGGACGGCTGTGCATGTCCCGGTTCGTATCCTTCCGCGGGCCAGAAACGTGAACTGTCGGGTGTGAGCATTTCATCGCCCAGAACGATATTGCCATCTTCGTCCAGCCCGAACTCAAACTTCGTATCCGCAATGATAATGCCGCGGGTCAAAGCGTACTCAGCACATTTCTTATAGAGAGCGATGGTATAATCACGGAGTTTAGAAGCGTATTCCCCGCCTTTACCGGGAAATCTCTTTTCCAGATAGTCCACACTCTGTTCGTAAGAGATGTTTTCATCATGGTCACCAATTTCTGCTTTCGTGGAAGGAGTGTAGATCGGTTCCGGTAACTTGTCGGATTCCTGTAAGCCTTCCGGCAGTTTGATGCCGCATACGGTTCCGTTCTTCACATAGCTTGCCCATCCGCTTCCGGTGATGTAGCCGCGTACGATACATTCGATAGGAAGCATCTCCAATTTGCGGCACAGCATGCTGTTGCCGGTAAATTTCTCCTGTCTGAAAAATTCGGGCATGTCATTGACATCCACGGAAATCATGTGATTCGGTAAGATATCCTGCGTCATGTCGAACCAGAATTTAGACATCTGTGTTAAGACGGTGCCTTTCTTGGTTACCTGATTTTTAAGGATCACATCAAAGCAGCTGATGCGGTCTGTGGCAACCATGATCAGGCTGTCGCCGTTGTCGTAGATTTCGCGTACTTTACCTTCTTTAATAGGTTTTAATTCAGTCATATTTATAACCGTTCCTTTCTTTTGGATACAGGTCTGCCATCTGCCTGTTTTGTTCAAAAGCGCCTATGCGCACTGCATGAATAGATTATACATGAATGCGGTGCGGCTTTACAAGTGGCGATGTCAGGTTTTTGGTGCTTAGTTGGAATAAATTATTATCCTCCTGTTGGCGTTTGTTTTAATTAATGTGTAATAAGCCGTCAAAACACCCAAAACAACGAAAAAAAGAAAAGTATTCTTGTAAAAACTTCACAATTCCAGTATAATTTTAACTGGATTGAAAAAATGACAAAGGAGAGGGAAAAATGAACGAAAACAAAGAGTTCAAACCGTATATTCCTGCGGAGAAGATTACGCCGGAATTTACGGTGACATCGATCATCATGGGAATCATCCTTGCAATCGTATTCGGTGCGGCTAATGCGTACCTTGGACTGCGTGTCGGTATGACTGTTTCCGCGTCCATTCCTGCGGCGGTTATTTCTATGGGTGTGATTCGTGTCATCATGAAGAAGAACTCCATTCTGGAGAGTAACATGGTTCAGACCATCGGTTCTGCTGGTGAGTCACTGGCAGCAGGAGCGATCTTTACTATGCCCGCGTTGTTCCTGTGGGCGGAAGAGGGCTTGTGTGATATGCCGGGTCTTGTAGAAATCACGCTGATCGCGCTTTGCGGTGGTGTGCTGGGTGTACTGTTTATGATTCCGCTGCGTAACGCGCTGATCGTCAAAGAGCATGCGACGCTTCTGTATCCTGAAGGAACAGCCTGTGCGGAAGTGCTTCTTGCAGGTGAGGAGGGCGGTTCGAATGCGTCTACCGTATTCAGCGGTATGGGACTTGCAGCGATCTTTAAGTTCCTTGTAGATGGCATTAAAGTTATTCCGGCGGATGTTGCAGCCGAGTTCCGTTCTTTCAAGGGAGAACTGGGTATGGAAGTTTATCCGGCGCTTCTCGGTGTAGGATATATCGTAGGACCGAGAATTGCATCTTATATGTTCGTAGGTTCACTGTTTGGGTGGATGGTGATCATTCCGCTGATCTGTCTGTTCGGCGCCAATACATGGATGTATCCGGCGGATGTCGGCACAACGATTGGACAGCTCTATGAGGGAGGCGGTGCATCGGCAATCTGGGGTTCCTATGTGAGATATATCGGTGCGGGTGCGATTGCGACGGGAGGTATCATTTCTCTGATCAAATCTTTGCCGCTTATCGTTACTACTTTCAGAGATTCGATTAAGAGTATGAAAGGCAGCAAGAATACGAGTGATGCCAGAACAGCACAGGATCTGCCTATGGGTGCAGTGCTGATAGGCATTGCGGCAATGGTTATTATTATCTGGCTTGTTCCGGCGATTCCTGTCAATATTTTAGGTGCACTGCTTATCGTGGTATTCGGTTTCTTCTTTGCAACTGTATCTTCACGTATGGTAGGTTTGATCGGAAGTTCCAACAATCCGGTGTCTGGTATGGCGATCGCAACACTTTTGATTGCGACAATGGCGATTAAGGCAACTGGTGACAGCGGTATTACGGGTATGATGGGCGCTATCGCCATCGGATCGGTTATCTGTATTATTGCAGCTATCGCCGGTGATACATCACAGGATTTAAAGACAGGCTTCCTGTTAGGCGCAACACCGAAAAAACAGCAGATCGGTGAGCTTATCGGCGTTGTTGCTTCGAGTCTTGCCATTGGTGGTGTCCTGTATCTGCTGAATGCGGCATGGGGCTATGGCGGAGCAGAAGTTCCCGCTCCTCAGGCGACATTGATGAAGATGATCGTAGAGGGTATCATGGGCGGTGATCTTCCTTGGAATCTTGTATTTATCGGTGTATTTCTGGCACTTGGACTGGAGATTTTACGGATTCCGGTTATGCCTTTTGCAATTGGTCTGTATCTGCCAATTTATTTAAATGCCAGCATTATGATTGGCGGCGTTGTCCGTATGGTTATGGATGGACGTAAGAAGGTAGACGAGAAGACGAAGGAACGTCAGGCAACCGACGGTACATTGTACTGTGCGGGTATGATTGCGGGTGAAGGACTGGTAGGTATTCTGCTTGCGATTCTTGCAGTGGGCGGCATCACCATGGATTTGTCCGGTATGCTTAACCTTGGCAATATCGGCGGCGTTGTGCTGATGATCGTGATGATTCTGTGTCTTTTGAAGTTCTCCTTGTGGAAGAAGAGTAAGAACTGATGAAGAAGAAAAAGCAGCAGAAGAATTATCTTGATCTGATTCCGGAGCGGGCGCCGGAGCTTACGTGGAATCCCGATGAAGAGGGAATCATCATACTCGAAGTGGAGAATACGGGTGTATTCAACCGTATCGCACAGAAGCTTTTTAAAAGACCGAAATATACGAAGGTCCACATGGAGAAATATGGCAGTTTCTTATGGCCGTTGATCGATGGAGAACGGACGGTAATGGAACTTGCAGATCTCCAGAAAGCACAGTTCGGAGAGGAAGTTGAGCCTTTATACCCGCGGGTGGTGAAATATATGCAGATCATGGAGAGTTATCATTTTATTAAATTTAAAGAATAAAAATATTAAATAGATAAGTATTTATTAAGGTAGAACCCGGTCAGAACCTAAGGCGGATAAAACGTCTAAGGGACTGGCTGGGTTCTATTTTTTGGCTTTTAGAAGATTTGGGTGGCAAAAGGTGCACCAATATATTTACATGGCAGATGGTACAAAATGTTCACTTGTGTCGGGCTTCGTCATATGGATTTTCTAAAATATTCCGGTAAAGCTGTGAAAATAGACGTGACCGCCCTCTACAAGCCATCCGGGCTTGGTTCGGGCTTTTCGGGACATCCATGTCCCTCAATCACTGTTTCGTAGACGGAATATTAAGAAAATCTCATATGCCCGCGCATGACAACTTCGTGAACATTTTGTACCATCTGCCCATCTCAATATATAGACTGCACCTTTTGACACCCAAATCTTTATAGGAAGATGCCAGAATAAACAGAAAACTAAAAAAAAGATACCAAACTAACAAAAGACACCTTAAATCACTTCTCCTGTTTTACTAGAATTGAAGAAAATGTTCGTATTGGAATTGAGAGCAAATGGGTCGTACAACAATAAACGAAACGGAGAAGGAGATCAGGTATGAAAGGTTATCATTTTTTGGATGAGCAGGGAACTTTTGAACTGGATATGTCGGAAAATTACAGCTATCAGTATTTTCCGGTGGCGGGTGAGAAAGGAATCAAAAGTGCGCTGACGCCTAATTTCGGAGGGGACAGTAAACGAAACCAGAATGAATTTTTGTTGGAGCCGGTCAGTGTGGAGAACTTACATAATAACCGTTCTACCAGAAATTTCTGGTGCCATATAGAGGGGAGAGGAAACTGGTCAGTGACAGGTGCATCGGCACAGGCGGAGCAGACCAGATTCACAGATGCTCAGGATAAGAGCAAGATGACGGCTGGACTGATGTGGCAGAGCGTTTCGCGGATTTCTTCTGAATATCAGATGGAGGCGCAAGTAACCTCTTTTGTGCCAATAGATCATGATGTGGAGATCATGTATGTGGAATTGACAAACTGTGGCAAAGAGCAAATCGAATTTGTACCGACAGCTGCCATTCCTATTTATGGAAGAAGCGCTGATAATATCCGGGATCACAGACACGTAACTTCATTGCTGCACCGCATCCGGATAAGAGAAGAAGGGGTGCTGGTCATGCCCACACTTTCCTTCGATGAGCGGGGTCATCAGACCAATAAGGTCTGCTATTATGTCTGCGGAGTAACGGATGATGGCAGTACACCGGAAGCTTTTTATCCGACAACAGAAGAGTTTATCGGAGAGGGCGGCAGCTATACCGCTCCACGAGCTGTGATTGAGAATTATCCGGGTGTTCCGGCAAAAGGATGTATAGACGGTAAGGAGGCAATGGGAGGTCTGAAATTTGCGACAACTGTATTATTGCCGGGGGAACACACTTCCTTTACCATTCTGCTGGGAGCGACCGAAAATCCGGAGGAAATAACGGAGATTGTAAATGCGTACCGGACAGCGGAGCAGACGGAAAGTGCATTTACGAAGACGAAAGACTATTGGCAGGAGAAGGTAAACATCGCTTACCATACCGGCAGCAAGGAATTTGATAATTTTATGCGCTGGGTAAGTTTCCAGCCAATTTTACGAAGAATATACGGTTGTTCTTTTCTGCCTCATCATGATTACGGCAAAGGAGGACGAGGCTGGCGCGATCTGTGGCAGGATTGTCTGGCGCTCCTGTTGATGAGCCCGGAGGGAGTGCGGCAGATGCTTCTTGATAATTACGGTGGAGTGCGTATGGATGGGACAAACGCTACGATTATTGGCGCGAAACAGGGGGAGTTTATTGCTGATAGAAATAACATTACGCGGGTATGGATGGATCATGGCGTCTGGCCTTTTATGACTACCAAGCTGTATATGGACCAGACCGGAGATGTGGAGATCCTTGAGAAAAAGGTGCCTTATTTCAAAGACAGACAGGCGGAACGCGGAACTTCTATAGATGAACAGTGGAATGATGAATACGGCAATTGCCAGAAAGATGCTAAAGGAAATGTTTACTACGGAACGGTATTGGAGCATTTATTACTGCAGAATTTATGTGCCTTCTATGAAGTCGGCGGGCACAATCACTGCAGATTACGCGGTGCGGACTGGAATGATGCACTGGATATGGCTCAGGAGCAGGGCGAAAGTGTTGCATTTACGAATGCCTATGCCGGCAACTTACGGCAGCTTGCGGAATATATACTGTTTTATGCAGAGAAGACAGGAAAAACACAAGTATCTATCGCGGAGGAAATGCAGTGTCTGCTGGGTATAGGCAAGGAGAAATATGACAGCCGGGATGAGAAGAATCAGATACTTGTGCAATACACCAAATCCTGCCGGCATACCGTTAGCGGCAAGACGGTTTCTATAGAGATAAATGGACTTGTCCGGGATTTGCAGGAAAAAGCCGATTGGATGATGAACCATATCCGGCAGAGTGAATGGGTAACGGATCAGGCGCAAAACGGATGGTTTAACGGCTATTACGACAATCATGGCAGACAGGTAGAGGGAGTAAACAAGGAAGGGGTGCGCATGATGCTGACCAGTCAGGTCTTTGCTATCATGGGTGGTACGGCGACAAATGAACAGATTCGCAGTATCACAAAGAGCGCAGATAAGTATTTGTATGATAAACATATCGGTGGATACCGGCTGAACACTGATTTCCATGAACTTAAGACAGACTTAGGAAGAATGTTCGGTTTCGCCTATGGTGAAAAAGAAAACGGTGCGGTCTTCTCTCACATGGCGGTTATGTATGCGAATGCACTGTATCAGAGAGGATTTGCAAAAGAAGGATACAAGGCGTTACAGACTTTGGCGGATACGGCAATGGAGTTTGAGACGAGTAAAATATATCCCGGCATTCCTGAGTACTTTAACGCGAAAGGACGGGGAATGTATCATTATCTGACCGGAGCCGCAAGCTGGTATATGCTGACTTTTCTGACAGAAGTATTCGGTGTCAGAGGGAGGGAGGGCGATTTAGAGATTGCTCCGGCACTTATGGGTGAACAGTTTGATGAGACAGGCAAAGCCAGAGTGGAACTGCCCTTTGCAGACAGGAGGTTCCACATTGTAATAGAAAATCCTCAGAAATTACAGTATGGAGAGTACCGTATCAGATCGGCGGTCATGGAGGATTACACATTGCCTCTTATGGAAGAAGTAAATGAGGAGGGGCAGACAGCGGTCAGGGCAGTATTAGAGAGAGCAGTGATCGAACGGCTTTCCGGAGAAGTACATACAATAGAAATTTTGCTGGATGCGCAAGAAGGAGGTTTGTCATGAGACGAGAGCAACAAAAATATATCATGAAAGATTATGGAAGAAAGTCTGTTTTTGCAAGTTTCCTGCCGGGTATTGCGGGCATCCGGGGTATTCCGATCTGGTGTTATTACGTGAACCGCGGACAGGGTGTCGTTAGTTTCGGCGTAGATAATAAAGATTGTGCAATTATGGAGTTCTATCCGGCACATGTGGCATATCAGAATGTTAAGCGGACAGGATTCCGCACATTCCTTCGGAAAAACGGTAAGTATATGGAGTGCTTCTCGGAGGAAAGACTGGGACAGGAAATGGAAATTGGAATGAACAGCCTGTCAATACAGGAAAACAATGAGGAAGAAAAACTTTTTACCAAAGTAGATTACTTTATCCTGCCGGGTGAAAAAGTGGGTGCGCTTGTCAGAAAGGTGACGGTAACTAATGAGGATGACAAAGAAATATCACTGGAAATTCTGGATGGTATGCCAGCGCTCATTCCCTACGGTGTGGAGACCGAGAGCATGAAAAATATGACCCAGACTGCGAAGGCATGGATGCAGGTAGAAGATATCGAAAAGAATGTACCGTATTACCGCGTGCGCGCAAGCATGGACGATACCGCGGCAGTACGTGCAATAGAAGGAGGTAATTTCTCGCTTGGCTGCCTTGAGGATGGAACAGTGTTAAAGCCAATTGTTGATCCGGATGTCGTGTTCGCATATGACTGTTCCCTACAGACAGCGGTCAGGTTTGCTGAAAGCGGAATTGACGGTGTGTATGCACAAAAACAGATTACCACGAACCTTCTGCCATGCAGTTTCTATGGCGCGCAGAAAACATTAGCGTCTGGTGAATCGGTTACTTTATACGAAGTGATCGGGCAGGTGGATAAGAAAGCGGCTTTAAAGCGGTTCACGGAAGAAAAAAGAGATGGAGCCTATTTTGAAGAAAAGCGTGAAGAGGCAGAAAGCCTTACGGATGAACTATGCTGCAGTATTGCAACGAAGACGGCTTCGGAAAGTTTCGATATTTACTGTCAGTATACTTACATGGACAACATACTCAGAGGTGGTTATCCGCTGCCTCTTGGAAATAATAAGCTGTATTATGTGTATTCCAGAAAACATGGCGATCTGGAGCGGGATTATAATTATTTCTCCATGCTTCCAGAATTTTTCTCACAGGGTAATGGCAATTTCCGTGATGTGAATCAGAATCGGCGGTGTGACACGTTCTTTGCACCTTTTGTCGGCAGGGAGAATATCAAAGAATTTTACAGTCTGATCCAGCTGGATGGCTATAATCCGCTGGGTGTAGAGAAACTTACTTACAGACTGGATAAGGATAAGGCAAGGACGTTGTTTCAAGGAATAGAAGAAGAGGCAGCCAAGGAACTTCTTGCATTTGTAGACATTCCGTTTACACCGGGTGCATTGTGGGCAAAATTAGATGATGTGCTGGGAGAATGGAAGGAATCATTATTCTATCAGATTATTGACTTTGCAGACAGCATGGTGAATGGCAAATTCGGTGAAGGATATTGGAGCGACCACTGGACCTACAATCTTGATCTGATCGAAGATTATCTGGAAATTAATCCGGAGAAAGAAAGAGAAATGCTCTATGAAGAGGATTACACATATTTTCTTTCACAAGTAAATATCAATCCACGCGAAAAGCGTTATGAGGAGACAGTGAACGGACTTCGCCAGTACCATGCACTCAATGAGGAGAGTAAGCGGAACACTGCAGAAAAACTTGTGCGGGCACAATTCGGCAAGGGTGAAGTAGTATATGTAACCTTGATGGAAAAACTGCTCTTATTATGCGCCACAAAGTTTGCGGCACTGGATGCTTACGGCATGGGCGTTGAGATGGAAGGAGGCAAACCGGGATGGTATGATGCCTTGAACGGATTGCCGGGTGTGTTTGGCTCTTCCATGGCGGAGACATATGAACTGGCGAGAATGTTAGACTATACGGCCGCTGTGCTGGAGAAATATCCGGAGAATGTGGCGGTTACAGAGGAACTTGGCAACTTTATGGATGAATTACAGTTGATTGTACGGTTGGAAAAAGACAATCTTATGAAAGACGGAGAAGTGTTGTCGTTCTGGAATCGTATCAATGATGTGAAGGAACAGTATCGGGATAAGACTTTTGCCGGAATTTCGGGTAATAAGAAGAACTATCGAAGCGAAGAATTGGCGGCGGCTTTGAAGGAATGGAAGCTGGTCGTGGAACACGGGATCGAGAAGGCGTGTGCTTTGGGCGACGGTATCTGTCCGACATACTTCTCCTATGAGGTGCCGGAGTATGAAAAGAAGCAGGACGGTATATATCCGCTTCGGTTTGAAGTGAAATGTATTCCGGCATTTCTGGAGGGACCGGTCAGGTATTTGAAGCTGGATCTGCCCGAAGATGTAAAGAAGAAGCTGTATGAGAAAGTGAAAGACAGCGATTTGTATGATAAGAAGCTGTCCATGTATAAGGTAAATGCTTCTCTTGAAACTGCTTCTTATGAACTCGGCAGGGCACGTGCTTTTACACCGGGATGGCTGGAAAATGAATCAATCTGGCTGCATATGGAGTATAAGTACCTGCTGGAACTGTTAAGAAGCGGCATGTATAAAGAGTTTTTTGATGATTTCCACAAGGCGGCGGTTCCCTTCCTTGATCCGGAAACTTACGGAAGAAGCATCTACGAGAATTCTTCTTTTATTGCAAGCAGCAGGAATCCGAATGAGAAGATTCACGGTAAGGGGTTTGTGGCAAGGTTGTCCGGGTCTACGATCGAGTTTATCAGTATGTGGAAGCTGATGATGTTTGGAAAGAGCGTGTTTACCCTGCAAAACGGCGAACTTACTTTTGCTCCAAGACCGGCGATTCCGGAATATCTCATTACGGAGGAAAAGACTGTTGAGGCGGCTCTGTTAGGGGTAATTACGGTGGAATACCGGATGCAGGAAAAGAAGGACTATATACCGGGAGAGTATATGATCGAGAGTATGCATTTCATCTATAAAAATAAGAGTGAGGTGGATGTGAATGCGGAGTATATCAGCGGAAAACTGGCAGAAGATATCCGTGCGAGACGGGTGGAACGGATTGAAATTCAGCTTGGGTAAAAAATATACAATCTGTTACTAAAAAAATGATACCTTTGTAAAATTTGAGACATTATAACCAAATACATAAATACCTATAATCAAATTATCAACAAAAAACAAAAGCAATTTAAAAAAAAGTTGAAAGAAAAAGGAGGATAATTTATGAAACTGAAAAAACTTATGGCAATTATGCTTGCCGGAACCATGGTATTTGGATTGACGGCATGTGGCGGAGATTCAGGATCTGGAAGCAGTACAGGCAGCGATGGCGGCAGCGCTTCATCCGAAGCAGCAGATGACGGTGCGGCAGATGATGGCGCAGCAGGTGATACAGCGTCAGCAGGCGGCGAGAAGTTAGTTGTCTGGACACTGGCAAAGGATTTGGAAACATTTGCAGAACACTATATGGAGCAGAATTCGGGTGTCGCAATTGAAACAGTAGTTATCGAACCTGCAAACTATGTAACAAAGGTACAGACCGCGTTAAACGGCGGACAAAAAGAGCCGGATATTATCGTAGGCGAGCCGCAGATGTTGGAAGATTTCTACGATGCAGGTTACTTTGAGGACTTAAATCAGGCACCTTACAATGCACAGGATTATGCAGACCAGATTGTAGATTATGTCTGGGAAGTAGGTCAGGATGCAGAAGGAATCCAGAGAGCAATCTCTTACCAGATTACTCCGGCTGGAATCTATTATAGAAGAGACATTGCACAGGAAGTATTCGGAACAGATGATCCGGACGAGATTGGCAAATTATTTGCAGATTATCCGACAATCTTAGATACGGCGGAGACATTAAAGGGTAAGGGATATCGTATTTTTGCATCTGACGCGGAGATCAGCTATTTCTCAGGAGACTCTGCATGGGTTGTTGATGGCGTTTTGAATGTAGATCAGGGCAGATATGACTATCAGGATCTCTGCATCTCCTTATATCAGGATGATTTGACAGCATATGCAAATCAGTGGTCCACACCTTGGTATCAGGCAATGGCTGGCGAGGTTCCGATTCTTTCCGCAGATATTCAGAACTATGCGGATGATTCTGTAAATGTATGGGATGCAGAGCAGTTTGCAGAGGCAACAGCAGGTATGGATACAACAGAGGTATTCGCATTTGGTCTTCCTTCATGGGGCGTACTTACCATGAGAGATAACGTGCAGGAGACATCCGGCAAGTGGGGCGTATGTTCCGGTCCGGCTTACGGCTTCGGCGGTGGTACATTTATCGGTATTTCCTCCCAGTCCGAGAGAAAAGAACTGGCATGGGATTTCCTGAAATTCTGTACTTTGGATGAGGATACTGCAAACTGGTGGATTGAAGTTTCAGAAGGTGATACCGTATCTCTGATTCCTGTACTGGAAGCACATGCTGAGGACGCAAATGAAGTTTATGGCGGACAGCAGCTGTACAAATTCTGGCTGGAGCAGGCAGAAGGTATCGATTATTCCAAAGTTACCAGATATGACAAGGTTATCAACGATGCATGGGGAAGTGCAACAACTTCTATTAAGACAGGTGAGAAGTTAAAAGAGGAAGCGCTCGAAGAGTTCTATGATGTAGTGGAATCTACATATCCGGAGATCACAGTAAACAGATAATGAGTTGTGGGCGGAGGGGGCAGCATTGACTGCCCCTTTGCTTTCGAGGAGGGAAATATGGCAAAAACGAATGCAGTAAAATCAAAAAAAAGAGATATCAATCGTATAGCCTATTTGTTTGTATTACCCTTTATAATTGTCTTTCTTGTATTTAGTGTCTATCCGGTATTACGAACATTATATTTGAGCTTTACCAATTATAAAGGTTATGGCGATGCGACTTGGGCTGGCATAGACAATTATAAGAGAGTAATCACAGATAAATTCTTCTGGAGAGATCTTGGGAATACGCTTAAGATTTGGGGCGTAAACATTATACTTCAGTTAGGGCTTGCGTTCCTGCTTACGGTCATTTTCAGTGATATTAAGTATAAGGTCCGTGGGCTTGCAGTATTCAGGGCTGTCTACTATTTACCGAACCTGATCGCAGCGACTTCTGTGGCATTCCTGTTCAAAACCTTATTAGACTGGAAATACGGTAGTTTTAATCAGATTTTAATGACACTGGGTGTCACAAGTAAGCAGGTTAACTGGCTGGGTTCCACAGCAACGGCACCTTATGTGATTTCGGTTCTCGGTGCATGGATGTGGTTCGGCAATTCCTTTATTATGCTGATGGCGGGCGTACAGGGCATTCCGAAAGATTACTTTGAGGCGGCGGCAATTGATGGCGCAGGCAGATGGAAAGTGTTCGGTAAGATCACGCTCCCGTTACTCAGGCCAATCATGCTGTATGTCTTTGTAACTTCCCTGATTGGTGGATTACAGCTCTTCGATCTGCCATTCCTTATGAATGGCGCTGCACCGGGAACTGCCGGAGAACCGTCAGGAAGTTTGCAGACAGTTGTAATGTATCTTTATAAATTCGGATTTGAAACACATCAGGTGGGTTATGCATCTGCAATCGCATATACCTTATTCTTTATTATATTGATTGTGTCGATCATCCAGTTCAAAACATTGGGGAAGGAGGAAGACTAATATGTCAACATCATCAAAGATAAAAAAAGGAATTATCTATCTATGCCTGATCCTGCTTGCGGCAATGTGCTTCTTCCCGTTTTTACTGATGATCGTAAACGCTACAAGGAGCGGTGTGGAAATTACACATTCCTTTACTTTGATTCCGGGAAGTAATTTAAAGGAAAACTGGATTGCGTTATTTGATTATGTTAATTTGTTCAGAGGTTTTGGGAACAGCCTTATCGTAGCTATTCCGGCTACGATATTGACAGCATATTTTTCGTCAATTACGGCGTATGCCATGGCGGTTTATCGTTTTAAGGGCAGTGCATGGCTGTTCAAAATCATCGTGGTATTTATGATGATTCCGGCACAGTTAAGCCTTATCGGTTTCTATAATCTGTGTCAGAAACTGCATATGGTCGATTCCTATCTGCCGTTAATTATACCGGCGATCGCATCACCCGGCACGGTCTTTTTCTTAAGACAGTATGTGCAGGCAACACTTTCCAAGGCACTTCTGGAGGCGGCGCGTATTGATGGTGCAGGAGAGTTACATATTTTCCATAGAATTGTACTTCCGATTATGGCACCCGGTATCGCAACGATGTCGATTGGTGGATTTATCGGAAACTGGAACAATTATCTGGTACCGTTGATTTTGTTAAATACTCCGAATAAGATGACGCTGCCGGTAATGATTACCACTTTGAATGCGGCGACAGATTTACAGAAAAACCAAGGCGCGATTTATCTGGGCGTTGCGATTTCTGTAGTACCGATACTGATCGTATTCTGCTTCTGTTCAAGATATATTATCAGCAGTATTTCAGCAGGAAGCGTTAAGGAATAAAAGACAGACGGCAGGAAATAATCGATAGAAAATAGGAAATGAATATAAGCAAAACACGGTATTCCCGACGAGAGATACCGTGTTTTGTTGTATGGTTAAAAGCCTTATGAAAACTTCAAAGCCGTTGAAATCAATGCTTCAAAGCCGTATACTGTTAATAAGATATTTAAGGATTATTTTAGCTGTGCAGAAAGGTATCAATGTGAGAAGGAAAATAGGGAGAAACATTTTTATAACAGTTTTGTTGTTCTGCCTGTGTATGCTTTGGACCGGCTGTGCGAAGGATGGGGAAGAACAGCGCAGGACAGAGTCTGATCTGACGCAAGAGACACCGGCATGGACAAAGTATGCTGGGGAGCCTGTTACTTTTGACTGGTATATCAATTATTCATGGTTTACGACCGGCTGGGGAGAAAATGTAGTGTCTAAGAAAATTACGGAGGAGACCGGGGTAAGTATCCGTTTTATCACGCCAAGTGGAAATGAGAGCGAGAAGCTGAATACACTGATTGCCGCGAATTCACTTCCGGATTTTATTACGCTGGGCTGGTGGGAAACGCAGGTGGATGAAATGATAGACAGGGACATGGTCTATGCTTTAAACGAGCTGGCGGATGAGTACGATCCATATTTTTATCAGGTCAGTGATGCGGACGCAGTCAAATGGTATACGCAGGAGGACGGTAATATATATATTTATCCGAATTCCAGCTATAGTGCAAGGGATATCGAGGAACATGACAATATCGGTTCCAATCAGACTTTTTTGGTACGAAAGGATATTTATGAGGCGATTGGGAGCCCGGACATGACAACGCCGGAAGGCTTTCAGGCGGCGGTGGAAAAGGCATATGAAATGTTTCCGGAAGTAGACGGCGAACCGTTGATTCCCGTGGGTGCGCATGTTTTTAATAATCAGGGAAATGTCTCTTTTGACAAGTATCTGATGAACTTTCTGGCAGTACCATTTGAGAAAGACGGTGAAATCTATGATCGTTATACCGATGAAGACTATATTACATGGTTAAAGATGTTCCGCAGACTTGGTGAGGAGGGGCTTCTTGCCGATGATATTTTTATTGATCAGAGAACGCAGATGGAAGAGAAAATGGCGAAGGGCAGATACTTCTGCATGATCTATCAGTATACTGATATGGCGGCGCAGCAGAAAGAGCTTTATGCCAATTATCCGGAGCGGATATACCTTGCGGTAGATGGACCAAAAAACGCGGCTGGGGATGACCATACCCTTACAACGACAGGTATTAACGGATGGACAGTTACTCTGATATCGAAAAACTGCGAACACCCGGAGCGTGCGATCGCATTCTTTGATTATCTGCTCAGTGAACATGGGCAGCTGCGCGTGTCACTCGGAGTGGAGGGTGAGACATTTGAATATGTGGATGGCAGACCGGTAGTTAAGGAAGAAGTCAGCACCCTGTTAAATACGGATCGTGCAGAATACGACAGAGTATACGGTGCAGATGATGCATACTGGATGCTTCAGGATGATATCGTGCAGCTACAATGGAAACAGGAACCGTCGGAGCCGCTTAAGCAGATCTTGGAATGGTCTTATCGCTATCCGGTTTACAATGGACAGTATGATTCACTTCTTCCGAAAGGTTCCAAGGAGGCTTTTGAAGATAATAAGATTGAGGCGTTGTGGAGTGAAACGCTTCCTAAGCTTCTGCTTGCAGAGTCAGAAGAAGCGTTTGATGAAATTTTTGCAGAGTTTTTGGATAAAAGAGAGGAATATGGATTTAAAGAGGTGCAGGCGGCTAAGACAGAATTGATGAAGAAAGCAAAAGAAAAACTGGGACTTGACTAAAACATGGGAAAGCGTTGGAAGGAAATCTTTGGCGGACTAAAACTGAATAGAAAATTTACACTGGTCATCTGCCTTCTTGTAGTATTGCCGATTTCTATATTAGTGGGCGCGTTGTTTTATAATATGGAAGAGAATGTTGTCAGTGAGAACAGGAATTACATGCAGTACACAATGGAGCGTAATGAGGACAATATACGCAAAAACATTGATTCGATCAATATGACCACGCAGTTTTTTCTGAATGATGAATCGCTCTTGCATATGCTTGCTAAAACGGCGCGGCAGGAGGAAACGCAGACAGAAGAGCTGATGGAATTTTATCGTTCTGATATTGCGTCGTTGGAGAGACTTGTTTACAACAACACTTTGTTGTACGGGGTGCGGGTTTACGCGACAAATGATAATGTTCAGGAAATGATGCCGGTATTGTACAGCCGTTCCCGTATGGATAGAATGGAATGGGTGGCCAAGACGGACTATACCGGCTGGAACTATAATTATCAGGATAAACTGTTCGACAGCTATAATACGACGCCGATTGCGTCCCTTGTAACAAATGTAGAAGACTATGAGAATGGGTTTATTGGCGTGATTGAGACAGCGGTCACAATGGAAAACATGTTTCCGGCGTTGTACGAGGATATTGAAGATGAATGGAGCTGCTTTATTTCGGATGAAGGGGATCTTTATTTCGGAGATAACGAGCAGGAGAACTCGGAGAACTTCGTACGGCAGAAAATGGAAGCGGGTTTTGAAAAAGACGGAATCCACACAGATTACACAACGCAGGGAAGGGAACAGCTTGTTGTTTCCTACCTATATATCCGCGAGTTGCATGGAACGCTGCTGTCTGTAAAGAATATCTCGGCAAATATACGCTATGTGCATTGGATGAGAAATAGCTTTGTGGCGGTTATGATTATCATCATTGTGGGACTGGCCTTTTTGATCAACTATATTGTGACGCGCCTTTTGCGGCAGTTTTATGATATTTTGAAATCCATCCGTGTGATACAGAAAGGTGATCTGAGCATAAGAATCGAAAACTGTGGAAATGACGAAATGGGTGAGCTGGGAACACAGATTAATAAGATGCTGGATCATATTGAGCGGCTCATGAAAGAAAATATCGACAGGGAGATCCTTGCGAAAAATTCACAGATCAGGGCGCTTCAGAATCAGATTAACGCACATTTTATCTATAATGTTTTGGAATCCATCAAAATGATGGCGGAGATTGATGAAGAGTATGCTATTTCAGATGCAATCACATCGCTTGGCAGTCTGCTCAGGTACAGCATGAAATGGACATCCAATAACGTACTGGTGGAGGAAGAAATCGAATATATCAGGAATTATCTGGCACTGATTAACCTGCGTTTTGACTACGAGATCTATCTGTCCTTAAATATACCGGAAGAAATCTTAAGGCAGGAAATCCCGAAAATGTCCTTACAGCCGATCGTCGAGAATGCAATCTATCATGGTATAGAGGAACTTGCGGAAGATACTAATATTTATATCAAAGGTATTGTGAATGGTGAGGATTGCGTAATTGAGATTACTGACGCGGGCAAAGGCATGAATGAGGAAGAGACAGAGAGACTGCGCAAAAAGATAGAAGGTGAAATCGAGACAAGCGGGGGTTCGGGCAATGGGATCGGTTTAAAGAACGTGCAGGACAGGATACGCATGAGCTTCGGGGAAAAGTATGGGATTGGGGTTGATTCCAAGTTAGGCTGTTATACGAAGATTACGGTGCGTGTGCCAATGCAGTAAATAGAGAGAGGGACAGAAATGAAGACGGTTTTGATCGTGGAAGATGAGAAATTGATACGGCAGGGAATACGGACGATGATTCAGCGAAGCGGCGTCCCGGTTGAGGTAATCATGGAATGCAGTAACGGTGAAATGGCTTTTGAAATTTTGCAGAGTCAGAAGGTAGACGTGATGTTTACGGATATTCGTATGCCTAAAATGACAGGTATTGAGTTAGTGCAGAAGATTCAGGAACTTCCCGACAAACCGATCATCATAGCCATCAGCGGATATGCCGATTTTTCTTACGCTGTGGAAATGCTTCGCTTAGGAGCGCGCGAATATCTTTTAAAGCCGTTAGAACGGGAAAAACTGTGGGATATCATGAAGAAACTGGAACAGGAACTTGCACTAAGCCGTGAGAACAGCAGGACGAGCAAGCGCCTCGGACATCAGCAGCTTAAGTATCTGATGCTAAATGAGAAGATCACAGAAGAAGAATTAAATACGATGCAGACGGAGTATGAGAGTGAGTTTGATCTGCATGCTTATTATGTCTATGCATTAAATCCAAAGGAAATAAAAGCGGCGGAGGAGAAGTATATCTACCTGCATAATGTGGAAGGGTTTGATGTGTATCTTGTGTCGGATAAGAACGCCCAGCTTCTCTTGAAAAATGAACTAGTTCAGGAGTATGTCGGAGCCAGTATGCTTCACGGCGGAATCCGGGAACTGCGGGCGGCTTATCAGGAAGCGGTGGATGCAAGGTGCCATGCTTTTTGTTCAAACAGGATGCTTTACCGTGCCGGAGAGGCAGGAAAACGCATTCCCGAAGACTTCTATGAGCAGGGACAGAAGTTGATCGGAGAAGAATTGAAACTGCAAAGAGTACAGCTTCTTGGTACAGATAAAACAGAGGAACTTGTCAAAGCATGGAACGGGCTTTTCTATGCGGTAAAGAACGAATGGATAGCTCCGGTGGATTTTGCAGGATGTATGGATGATTTCTTTAGGGAAGTAAAGAAGACCTATCGAAATATGCTGACGGACGATGAGGACAGCTTAAGAAGGCTGGCGGAATATTACAGTTTCCCGACATTGGCAATCTGGCAGACAGAGTTTATGGAATGGCTGCTAGACCTTCACGAGCGCATTAACAGCCGGTTTGACACGAATAAGAACCAGCAGAAAATCAAACAGGCGATAGATTATATTCAGGAGAATTATGACAAGGATCTGAATATGGCAGTTGTCTCAAACCATATTTCCATGAACTATTCCCTGTTTTCCTATCTTTTTAAAGAATATACAGGAAGCAATTTCGTAAATTATTTAAAGGGAATCCGAATGCAGGAAGCGAAGAAGCTGCTTGCCGAAACGGATCTGCGTATCATCGAGATCAGCGCCAAAGTCGGATACGATAACGAAAAACATTTTATGAAAATATTTAAGGCGTCCTGCGGGGTATCACCCAGCGAATACCGCAAAAATGCGCAAATGCAGCATTTTTCGCTGGGGGGGGGTAAAAATGAATGAACGGTATCAGGTGCGTGCGGCATGATGCCTGCTTTTTTCTTCATACATTCGTTTGTCTGCTTCGGCAAACAGTTCTTGAATATGCTCCGGGGTGAAGTCCGGAGTGGGAAGCGCAGAAGAAAAACCGCAGCTGCAGGAAATGTGGTATTCCTTGCTGCTTAGTCGGTTATAACTTTCGAGATAAGCTTCAATCGCTTCCGTGCGGAGCTTGGCTTCTTTGTCAGTAAGACCGGCGGTAAGCATATAGAACTCATCTCCCGAAAAACGGGCGCACAAATCCCCTTCGCCAGCGGTGCTTTCTAACGCCTGTCCCAATACCCGGATTGCAAAATCCCCTTCGCTGTGTCCATAGGTATCATTGATGTTTTTCAGTCCGTCCATATCGATTAGAAATGCAGTAAGCGGGAGCTTCTCAGAAATAGCGTGATTTAAAAGCTGCTCTTCAAAATGGTTGTAGCCGTGCTTGTTATATAGTCCGGTCAACGAATCTTTCATGTAGATATCTTCCAGACGTGCCACCAGCATTCCGGTGCGTTTGGCTTCACGGATACTCTGTAACATCTGGTTGATGTTGATCTGCCATTGTACCAGCCGGAAATGATAGTCAATCTGGTTGTCTGTATAGGAAAGCGCAATGTACCCGAATGCTTTATCTTCAAAGAATAAAGGAATATAAATATAAGCGCAGTCGGAATCATCGTAAATATAGTCCGGCAGCAGGTTTTTCTTGCGGTAGCTGCATTCAGGCAGCCGTTTCCCCTCTTTTAAAGCAAACTTTAATAAGATCGTGTCCGTGTCCGTCACGGTTTCCTCGTTATTTGTGAGAGCAAGGATGTGGCTGGAAACGGAATCCCAATCAGAATAGAGACAAAGATAAAATTCCCGGCAGTTTTCGATTCGCTGTACAAACTGTTCCAGCAGCTCCATGCCATAGTCAAGGTCGGTAATATGCTGCAAAGAGGCGGACATGCTCATAGAGCCAAGGATGGAACTTTCCAGTGTTGCAATTCGTGAGGATAATTCCTGAACAAAAAAGACGGAGTTCGCATTTTCAGATGAACTGCATCCGCAGGAATTGTGAATAATCGGTTTGGCAGACAATAATGTAGTGGGCGGTAAGCTGCCGCCACGGATCAGGGTAAGCAGGTTCTCAACCGCGTTAACGCCCAGTTCATAGACCGGAAAGGAAACCGTGGTGAGCATTGGAGAGGTGTTATGACCTTCCGGTGTGTCATCGCATCCGGTGATGGCGATGTCTTCTGGAATGCGGAAGCCAGCGGCAAGCGCGGCAGCAAAAAACAGCAGCGCCAGCCGGTCATTGTAACAGACTACAGCTTCCGGTGTTCCTGCTTCACAGAAGAAGGCAAGTGCTTTGCTTACGGCGGCAGTATCGTAACTGCAGTGGTAAACATCCTTATCACCCGGCGTTTTTCCGTGTTTTTTCAAAGCTTCTCTATAGTAATTTTCCCGTAAGTCTGAAACAAAAGATTCCTCTGAGCAGCCTAAATAGCAGACGCGTGAAGCATGATGTACGGTAAGAAAGTGCGCAGTCAGTTCGCCGGACATAGAACTGTTCTCCAAAGAGACTGTCGGAAACTGGCTGTCCGCCACGGTAATATCCACGATGGGACAGGTGAGGGTTCTTAGTTTGTTCAGGATTTTCTGTTTTAAATCTGAGGAGATATATGTATCAGAGGCAAAAATAATACCGTCAAAACTGTCGTAATTAGGAATCTGCAGAATGCTTTCCTCACCGATCTCGTAAACACCGAGGTTTTCTCCGTCGAGGGAGGTGAAAATTTCAGCAGTGTAGCCATATTCTAATGCTTTGTCGATAATACCCTGACACACACCCTGCTGATAGACACCAAATATATGTGAGATAAATACACCGATTTTTTGGGAATGATACATGAAGAAAGAGCCTCCTTAGTGAGCTTTTCTTAATTGTATGACAATGGAGGAAATTTTGCAATCGTAGACAAAACATATTGTCAAAAAAATATCAATGTGGTATTATGACACCGTATTGTATCTCATATGAGAATAATAACAGGAGGATTTGTACCATGAAAAATGAAAAGACTTATGAACTGGTGCTTACGGCACTGTTCACCGCCATAATTGTAATTATGGCATTCACCCCGCTGGGATACATCCCGCTTGTAGTCATCAATGCGACGATTATTCATATCCCGGTCATCCTTGGAGCGCTATTTCTCGGACCGAAGAAAGGTGCATTTTTGGGATTCGTATTTGGTTTAACCAGCTTTATCAACAACACATTTAAGGCAGCTACGGCGTCGGCATTCGTATTTTCGCCTGTCTTAGCGTATAATGTAGCCGGCGTGTCTGGTATATTCAAAAGCATATATATCTGCTTTGTACCGAGAATATTAGTCGGCGTGGTTCCTTACTTTATCTACATTCTGATTCGTAAAGCGCTTAAGAGCGAACAGAAAGCAGGAGGGATTGTTGTTAATGCATTGGCATCTTTGATTCTTTTTATTTCCGTCAGGGCATTTTTAATGCGGCTGTTTCCGGAGACACTCAGCGCGCTTGTCTGTACAGTGATCGGGCTGGTTGTAGGTATTGTACTCATGGTGGTGCTCACGGTCAGCGGCAGCAAGAAGAGTTCCGCAAATATCGCTTTAGCATATGCGGGTCTTGCAGGCGCTTTTACTAATACGTTGTTTGTTATGAGCGGTATCTTCATTTTGTATAAGGACGCTTATGCAAATGCAGTCGGCGTGGCAGGAGAGGCTGTGCTGGATGTCATTATGGGAGTCGTAACCTTTAATGGTATCGTGGAGGCGGTAGTGGCTGCAATCATCGTGGCAGGTGTCGGTTTTGCGCTGACAAGGGTGAAACCCATTTATTCGAAGCCGGAGCGGACGATGGATATGGGAAAGACGGTTGCTAAGATATAATAATTTTATATAGAGAGAACAATACACTATAATATTAAGGAACAGACCAGTCGATGGCGAAATGCGGTTGGCTGGTCTGTCAATAAGGAGCAGGCATGATACTGGCAGTTGACATCGGAAATACAAATATTGTGATCGGTTGTATCGAGGAGGAGCGCGTATGCTTTGTGGAACGCGTGTCCACGAATCAGTCCAAGACAGAGTTAGAGTATGTGGTGGAGTTCAGGACATTGTTTGAACTGTATCGCATCGACATGGAGGACATTACGGGAAGCATTATCTCCTCAGTCGTGCCGCCTCTGAATAATATTGTGAAGGCGGCGCTTGAGAAGCTGTTTCACAAGACGCCGTTAGTAGTAGGACCGGGCGTAAAGACCGGCTTAAATATTCTGATGGATAATCCGGGGCAGCTTGGATCCGATCTGGTGGTAAATGCGGTTGCCGGACTGCACTATTACGGCGCGCCCATTATCATGATTGATATGGGGACGGCGACGACTATCAGTGTTGTGGATGATAAGAAAAATTATATTGGCGGGATGATTCTCCCGGGAGTCAAGGTTTCTTTGGATTCTCTGGTCAACAGGACTTCACAGCTTCCACGTATCAGTTTGGAAGCGCCCAAGAAAGTGATCGGCAGAAATACCATTGACTGTATGAAAAGCGGTATTGTGATGGGGCAGGCGGCGTGTCTGGACGGCATGATCGAGCGTATCTTTGATGAGCTCGGCTATGAAGCGCCGGTGGTGGCGACTGGAGGTTTGTCCGGGAGCATCGTGCCTTATTGTAAAAGAAAAATTGTATACGACAACGAATTGACCTTGAAAGGGTTGGATATTATATATAGAAAAAATGTGGAAAGCTAAGTGGAAAAACTATTACATTATGTCAGAGTTTTGATAGATGATACGATATTTTCGCGGAATTGGATGAATGGAGGATAATAAAATGGTAGCAGGTAAACACATTGTGCTCGGTGTGACAGGCAGTATCGCGGCATATAAGATAGCATCGCTTGCCAGTATGCTGGTCAAGCATAAGGCTCATGTGACTGTGATCATGACGCCCAATGCCACCAATTTTATCAATCCGATTACTTTTGAGTCGTTGACCGGTAACAAGTGTCTTGTGGATACTTTTGACAGAAATTTTGAGTTTCAGGTGGAGCATGTGTCCCTTGCAAAACAGACGGATGTATTTCTTGTAGCTCCGGCATCGGCGAATGTGATTGCCAAGGCAGCACACGGAATCGCCGACGATATGCTGACTACTACGCTGCTGGCATGTACATGTCCGAAAATATTTGCCCCTGCGATGAATACCAGAATGTATCAGAATCCTATAGTACAGGATAATATGAAGACGCTTACACATTATGGCATGGAAGTTATCACGCCTGCCAGCGGTTATCTGGCATGCGGAGATACGGGTGAAGGTAAGATGCCGGAGCCGGATGTACTCTTTGAATATATTGTCAAAGCGCTGACGCCGAAGGACATGGCAGGGAAGAAGGTACTTGTCACGGCTGGTCCCACACAGGAAAAGATTGATCCGGTACGTTATATCAGTAATCACTCCACCGGTAAAATGGGATATGCGATCGCAAGACAGGCGATGATGCGCGGCGCAGAAGTGACACTTGTGTCGGGAAAAGTAAATATACAGCCGCCCATGGGTGTGAGAGTAGTGCCCGTAGTGTCTGCGGCAGATATGGCGCAGGCTGTCAAAGAGTCAAGTGAGGAGCAGGACATCATCATCAAGGCGGCGGCAGTAGCCGACTATCGTCCCAGCGTGACAGCGGATGAGAAGCTTAAGAAAAAGGATGATGAGATGTCCGTTGAACTGGAGCGCACAGAGGATATTCTGGCATATCTTGGAGCGCACCGCAGGGAAGGACAGTTTCTGTGCGGCTTTTCCATGGAGACGGAACATATGCTGGAAAATTCCCGTGCCAAATTGGAAAAGAAGAATATCGATATGATTGTTGCCAATAATCTGAAACAGGAAGGCGCGGGTTTTGGCACCGACACCAATGTGGTGACATTGTTGACGAAGGACGAGACAGTAGAACTGCCGATGATGAGTAAAGAGGAAGTAGCGGACAGGCTGCTTGACCAGATTTTAAGATCATGATAACGCAAGGATAATAACGCATTAGTATATGGAGGAAAAGATGAGAATCGGAATGGGCTATGATGTGCACCGTCTGACTGAAGGACGCAGGCTGATTATGGGCGGTGTGGAGATACCATATGAGAAAGGGCTTCTCGGACATTCGGACGCGGATGTGCTTTTGCATGCCATCATGGATGCGCTGCTTGGGGCGGCGGCACTGGGGGATATCGGCAAACATTTTCCGGATACCGATCCTGCTTACAAAGGAATCTCGTCTATAGAATTGCTTAAGCATGTGGGAGAACTGTTGGAAGAAAACCGTTTCCTTATCGAAAATATTGATGCGACAATTATCGCGCAGGCTCCGAAGATGCGTCCCCACATCGACCAGATGAGGGAGAATATCGCGGCGGCGCTTGGCATTGAGACAGGTCAGGTCAATGTGAAAGCTACGACTGAGGAAGGATTGGGCTTTACAGGCACTGGCGAAGGGATTTCTTCTCAGGCAGTCTGTATGCTGACAAGTCCCAGAGAACTCTACAGCGAAGACGTCACCGATGCTAAGTGTGAGGGATGCAGTGGGTGCCCGATGAAGAAATGATTGCAGATTCAGGGAAGAGTTTAAGAAGGAGCGGTATGATAGATTTAAGGAATAATATAGCAGATATTATTGGAATTACAATACCGGAGGCAGCATCTGACATGAAGTATCAGGTGTTAGAATCCACCAAAGAGGATGGATATACAAGGCAGTTGATTAAGTATGATTCGTGCGGAGATGAGGTCAGTGCATTCCTGTTACTTCCCGAACTTCTTGACAGTAATCCGGCAGTTCTTATCAATCATCAGCATAACAGAGAGCATCATTTAGGTAAAAGTGAAGTGTGTGGTCTGGCTGGCAATCCATTACAGGCTTTTGGAGATGCACTGGCGAAGAGAGGATTTGTTGTTCTTGCACCAGATTCCATTTGCTTTGAGCAAAGGCGTATAGAGCCCGGCGTAGAAGGCTTTGATTTCTGGCAGCATTTTGATGTAATGTGCTACGGCATAGTAACAGGCAATTATTTGATGAAAAAGGTTTTAGAGGATGCGATGAACGGGATAACGCTGCTTACCTGCTTAGATTTTGTTGACGGCAAACGAATTGGCACATTAGGACATTCATACGGCGGTAACACGGTTTTATTTCTCGCGGCGTTAGATGAGAGAATTACCTTTTCTTGTGCCAGCGGCAGCGCCTGTACTTACGAAAACCGTATGAGGAACAATGTGGGAATTGAAATGGCAAGTGTGATTCCGAATTTCCACGGTAAATATGATATATATGATTTGGTATCCTGCATTGCGCCAAGACGATTACTTATTGTGTCTGCCGAGGAGGATAAATATTCAAAAGATGCTTCTTATATTGTTGAAAAAGCAAGCCCTGCTTATTTGGAATTGGGAGCTTTACAAAATCTGCTGCACAAGAGATATTCAGGTGGTCATGACATGACAAAAGAAAGATTTGATTTCATTATGGACTGGTTTAGTTCAAACTATGCAAAATCCGGTTGACAAAACCCCCTTTTTTGCATATTCTAATAGCAGAAACTTAACAGATTGAATACAATAAATATGGACATTGAAAGGGAAGAGTACTTTTATCAGAAGCAGCCAGAGAGGAACCGTCGTCGGCTGAAAGCGGTTTTTGTGGAGAGAAAGGGAAGTGCGCCCCGGAGTCCGGCTTATGCCCCGGCTGACCCCGTTATAGGTTATGAGTGAAAGAATGCTGTCATAGGCGTTCTTTAAGTAGAGTGGAACCGCGGATTATTTCGTCTCTATTTCCGAACCGGAGTAGAGTGGATGCCGCGGCGTTTTTTATTTCATAGGGTAAGTCGATTGATTCCGAGTTTGCGGCGAGTTTTTCGTAGAAATACTCATAATCTCGTAAGTGAACTTGTTCGCTTTATTGTAGGAAAAGGAAGCAGATATGGGTTTAGTTCAAAATATCAGAGAAGAGATTCGGATCATACGTGAACGCGATCCGGCAATCCATTCTAATATGGAAGTTTTTTTATACCCTAGTTTCAAGGTGATGTTATATTACCGTATGGCACACAAGATGTACTTAAAGAAACACTATTTTTTAGCAAGATGGATATCCCAGAAAGCAGTCCGTAAGACAGGAATAGAGATTCACCCCGGCGCGAAGATTGGCAAGGGATTTTTCATCGATCATGGTAATGGCGTAATCATCGGGGAGACCACTGTGATCGGCGACAACGTGACGCTGTATCAGGGGGTAACTCTGGGAGGTACGGGCAAGGAACACGGTAAGAGGCATCCTACCGTCGGTAATAATGTTATGATAAGTACAGGCGCTAAAGTGCTGGGATCGTTTAAAATCGGCGATAACAGCAAGATCGGAGCGGGCAGTGTGGTATTAGAGGAAGTACCACCCAATTCTACTGTAGTTGGCGTGCCCGGACGGGTGGTGAAGCGCAATAACAGGTT
>CAMXBD010000023.1 GCA_947179245.1 uncultured Lachnospiraceae bacterium
TTATAATATATTATGTAACCCTCGTCAATCTTTTTATTAATATTTCATATTTAAACGTTTTAATAAACAGGCTGAAATAACGCAAAAAGGGATGAACCTTTCGATTCATCCCTCAAACTCTTATTTTGCTGCTATTTCATCCTAAACCGGATATGCCGCGTTCTTTGTATCCGCAACACTCATATCGACCTTCTCCTGCTGTGCCTGACGATATTTGAAGAAGTCGATAGCAACCTGCGGGAACAATGCGTAGGACAATACGTCCTCGTCCTGCTGTTTCCACTCTTTCATCTCCGCTTCCAAACCTGCAAGCTCCGGCTCCACGTGACCGGTCGCCTCGGCGGAACGTGCAGTAGAACGTTTCTCACCGGGAATAACCTTGTCAATCACTTCCTGACTCATGGGCTTAACCGTCTGTCCGTAATTGCCGCGAAGCAGATCCTTGAACTCTCCGGTCGCCATCTTATATCTCTCGCCCATCAGCACATTAAATACCGCCTGCGTGCCGACAATCTGAGATGAAGGCGTAACCAGAGGCGGCTCGCCGCAATCCTTACGTACTCTCGGAATCTCCTCCAGCACATCCTGATATTTATCCTCTGCCTTCTGTTCCTTTAACTGGCTCACCATATTAGACAGCATACCACCCGGAACCTGATAGCGCAGTGTATTGATATTGACACCCAGCACCTTGGTGCTCATCAGACCGGATTCGATACATTCCTCACGGTAAGGACGGAAATAATCCGCAATCTGTGCCAAAATCTCCTGATCATAGCCGGTATCATAAGGCGTGCCCTTGAAAGTCTCCACCATAACCTCTGTAGCAGGCTGGGAAGTGCCCAGCGCAAAAGGAGAAATCGCGCAGTCAATCACATCAACACCAGCCTCCACCGCTTTCAAATACGTCATGGACGCTACACCGGAAGTATAATGTGTATGTAACTGGATCGGAAGCTTTGTGCTCTCCTTTAAGGTCCTCACGAGCTCCTCTGCACGGTAAGGAACGAGCAGACCCGCCATATCCTTGATACAGATGGAATCAGCGCCCATCTCCTCAATCTTCTTCGCCATATCTGCCCAATACTCTAAGGTATAAGCGTCTCCAAGAGTGTAGGAAAGCGCAATCTGCGACTCTCCTCTACCCTCCTGCTTCTTAATCTTGTTGGTTGCGTCTACCGCCGCCTGAAGATTTCGGATATCGTTCAGACAGTCAAAAATTCTGATAACATCAATGCCGTTTGCAATGGATTTCTCAACAAACGCGTACACCACGTCATCCGCATAAGGTCTGTATCCTAAAATATTCTGACCTCTGAATAGCATCTGAAGCTTGGTATTCTTAAAGCCGTCTCTTAACTTTCTCAATCTCTCCCACGGATCCTCTTTCAGGAAACGAAGAGAAGCATCGAAGGTTGCACCACCCCAGCACTCTACGGCGTGATAGCCGACTTTATCCATTGTATCTACGATTGGAAGCATCTTCTCGGTAGGCATTCTTGTCGCAATCAGAGACTGATGTGCGTCACGAAGAACGGTTTCCATGATTCCAACCGGCTTTTTAATCTGTTCTGCCATTATATTTTCATTCCTTTCTTTTTATTTATCGGGAAATCTTCCACTTCTTTAGAATACACCGAATACTGCCATGAATGTACCGGCTGCTACAGCAGTACCAATAACACCTGCTACGTTAGGTCCCATGGCATGCATTAACAGGAAGTTGGTAGGATCAGCCTCTGCACCAACCTTCTGAGACACTCTCGCTGCCATAGGTACTGCGGATACACCTGCAGAACCGATCAACGGATTTACTTTGCCCTTCGTCACAAGGCACATCAGCTTACCGAACAGCACACCTGCCGCCGTACCGAATGCAAATGCGACCAGACCTAAAACAACGATCTTGATAGTATCCCAGTTAAGGAATGCCTCTGCACTGGTGGTAGCGCCTACGGAAGTACCAAGAACAATAACTACGATATACATAAGTGCATTGGAAGCCGTATCTGTCAACTGTCTGACTACACCGGATTCTCTAAACAGGTTACCTAACATCAGCATACCAACAAGGGGCGCTGTGGTAGGCAGAATCAATGAAACAACGATTGTAACAACGATGGGGAAGAGAATCTTCTCTAATTTGCTGACAGGACGAAGCTGTCCCATCTTGATTTTTCTCTCCTTCTCTGTCGTAAAGAGCTTCATAATCGGCGGCTGAATGATCGGCACAAGCGCCATATAGGAATATGCCGCAACCGCAATCGGTCCCATCAATGTAGTCTGTCCCAGCTTACCTGCAAGGAAGATGGATGTAGGACCGTCGGCACCACCGATAATGGAGATAGCCGCCGCTGCCTTATCATTAAATCCTAAGAAAATAGCTCCGAAATATGCTGCAAAAATACCGAACTGTGCTGCTGCACCGAGTAAGAAACTCTTCGGATTGGCAATCAGCGGACCAAAGTCCGTCATAGCACCGACTCCCATAAAGATCAGAGACGGCAGAATTGCCCATTCATCCAGCTTATAGAAATAATACAGCAGACCACCACCGGCGCCGCCTTCTCCGTACGGTGCCATAATATCCGGATAGATATTAACAAGCAGCATACCGAATGCGATCGGAACCAGCAAAAGCGGTTCAAAGCCCTTGGCGATGGCCAGATATAGAAATACAAGTGCTACAACAATCATAACATAATTGCCGAATTCCAGATTAAAGAAAGCGGTCTGATGTATCAGATTGTTAAGCGTCTCAGCTATATACATTTTATTAACCTCCTGTAGTTTTAGTTTCAGAAGCCCGTCCCGACAGGACACGCTCTGATAATTAGTTCAATGTTGCGAGTAATGCGCCTGCTTCTACGGCATCGCCTACAGCTACATCAATACTTGCTACAGTACCGTCTTCGGGTGCAACTACAGGAATTTCCATCTTCATAGCTTCCACAATTACGACAGCATCACCCTTCTTCACTGCCTGACCAACATTAGCCTCAATCTTAAATACCTTGCCGGCTGCACCTGCTTCAATCTTGATGCTTCCTGCACCGCCAGCCTTAGGCGCTGCTGCAGGTGCCGGAGCTGCTTTAGGGGCAGCCTTAGGTGCTGCGGGTGCTGCTGCAACCGGTGCGCCACTTGTTGCTCCCTCTTCCACTACTACATCATATACGCTTCCGTTTACGGTAATTGTATAATTTTTCATCATTATATCCTCCTATGACTATTAGGCATTCTGCCATTTACTCTTATTAGATTTTCTGATAGATCGAACTATGAATCCATCTGTGGAACCGGAACCTTCATACGCTGCAATCGCCGCTGCGATAACCGCTACAAGCTCTGTATCATCAGCAAGTTCCTCTTTCTCCACGATTGGTGTCACAACCGGCTCAGACTTCACTTCATTTTTTGCTGCCGCTGCCTTTGCATCAGCTTTCTGTTTTTTCTTCGCCTCAACCTTAGAAATCAGACTAAAGCAGGAAATGATCAGGCTGATCAGAATCAATACCACAAACACGGTTCCCATACCGATCAGAGTATTCATACCAGCTTTCAGCATAATCTCTCCGGTGGAATAAATCACATTCGTGGTAATGCTTTCAAAACTGCCCATACTGGTACTATAGTCAAAAACAATCTCCACAGTCGCATTATGGTCTGTACCGATAACATTTACATTAATGGTCGCAACCATCTCTTCTTCGTTGAGCTCAACCGTACCGCCATTGGTTCCTTCCAGTTTGCCTATATCAGTCAAGGCATCCTTCCATCCGGCAAATCCATTGTAAACCGCAGGATTACCTGCATACTGCTCCATAGTACCATCCGCTACAATTTGATCCATATCAGTGATGGTTCCCTCACCCAGTTCAAGCAGACTCTGTTCCAAAGGTGACAACGTCTCAGCTTCTTCCTGACCACATGCGCATAAGCCGATCATACAGGTAATCATACCTAATATTGCGAATAATTTTTTCATATTAAGCATCATCCTTTCTAAACTGTACCGTGTTTTCTATCCGGACGGCCTTCGCTCTTAGTTGCCAGCATCTCAAAAGCGCCGATCACATATTTTCTTGTATCGGCAGGCTCCACGATCTGGTCTACATATCCTCTCTTCGCTGCACTTGTCACATTGTTCTGAAGTGCCTCGTACTCTTTTGCACATGCATCAATAGCATCAGAACCTTGTCCGTCACATATGATCTTAGCAGCAAGTTTCGCATCCATCATACCAATCTCGGCATCCGGCCATGCGATCGTAATATCAGCACCGATTGCCTTGGAGTTCATTGCCACATAAGCGCTTCCGTATGCTTTGCCGATGATCACGTTCACTTTCGGAACTGTTGCATTTGCAAAAGCATATGTAAGTTTCCCTGCCGCCTTAGCCATTCTCTTCTCAGAACACTTGGAGGCCGCAAATCCTTTCACATTTGTTAAGGAAAGCACCGGAATATCAAAAGCGTCACAGAAATTGATAAACTCTGCTGCTTTCTCTGCTCCTCTTGCGGACAGCACCGCATCAAATTTATCAGTCACTTCACCGTCAGCGTTATATACTTCCGTACGATTGGCAACTGCACCGATCGTTGCACCGTTCAATCTGATAAATCCTGCAACCATATCTTTGGCATAATTCTGTTTTACTTCCACAAACACACCGTCATCCGCGATCTGTGAAAGAGCGATGGAAGTATCGCCTACACAATTAACAATCTCTGCACATGCTCTGTTTAAGTCATCTGTACAGTCATTTACCGCGATTTCTGCATTATTGGCAGGCAGCATGGAAACAAGTTCTCTGATCTGCGCAATAATGGACGCTTCATCACCTATCGCATCCACAATTCCTGTCTCTTCACTCTGGAATGCTGCTGCTGATGTATCACATTTAGAAACTTCATTACCATCCAGCGCATTAGGAGAGTTTACAAACAGCTTTGCTTTCTTCTCTTCCATAAAAGCAAAATCTGTCATTGCGGGAATCAGAGCCAGCCCGCCGCCACAGCTGCCGAATACAGCCGTAATCTGTGGAATTACACCCGATGCAAGCGCCTGTTTCATATAAATCTCACCAAAGCCGTTCAATGCATCTGTAGCCTCCTGAAGCCTAAGTCCGGCAGAGTCGATCAGCCCGATCACAGGCGCTCCCATCTTCAATGCCAGATCATAGAGGTTCGCAATTTTCTTAGCATGCATTTCGCCGACTGTTCCGTTTAAAACAGATGCATCCTGACTATACACATACACAAGATTACCGTCAATCACTCCATAGCCGGTTACAACACCGTCCGACGGAGTTTCTGCCTGTTTCAGATTGAAATCCGTAGCTCTCGCCGTTACGAGTGCACCGATCTCAACGAAACTGTTTTCATCGAGCAAAGCATTAATTCTTTGACTCGCTTGAGAAGTAGTACTCATTTTTCAGCCCTCCATTTATCATAATTATAAATAATTAGAACATTATTATTGTGTGCATAACACACGAAGGTAGTATAACATAGATTCAGCAACTAGACTAGCTAAATTTCTAAAAATTTTAATTTTATCCCGCCAAGAAAATGTTAAGAAAGCCTATCTTATATCATGAACTGCTGCATCGCATCATCAAGCTTCCGCACCTGCTTCTTAAGGGACTCCGCATCTTCATTCAATTCGCTTAAGAATCCGACCTGCTCCGTAATGCTTGCCGTGACTTCCACCGTCGCCGCACTGGCACTATCTGTTGTTGCAGAAACTGTCTGTATTGTGCCTAGCACCTTATCCTTATCATCCACAAGGACATCCATCTGGTCCACAATCTGTCCAAGCTTTTCTACAAGCCTCTGTACATAATCATGTATCTCATGGAAAACAGCAACTGTCTCCTCCAATGCATCCATCTGGGACTGCACATTCTCTTCCGTCCGGACAGCAGACTGTGTCGCAGTCAATGTAGTCGCCTCGATAGACTCTATAATCTTCTTGATCTCATTTCCAGCCGTCATGGACTGCTCTGCCAGCTTACCTATCGATTCGGCGACTACAGCAAATCCTCTTCCGCTTTCACCCGCTCTTGCCGCTTCAATGCCGGCATTCAGTGACAGGAGATTCGTCCGTTCCGCAATACTGTTAATCGTGTCGATGATCGTCTTGATATTACTGCTTTGGGAATTGACATCCGCAACGTTATCTACGAGAATCTTCGTGATATCTGTTGTAGTATTAGCCGTCTCTTTAAGCATGTCCACCATGGCAGTTCCCTTCTTGACACTCTCTATAGTGCTTTCTGCCATTGTACCCATCTCATCTGCAGTCTCCGATATATGGTTGATCTTCTCGCCAAACTCCGCCATCATGTGATATCCGGTCTCAGCATCCTGTGCCTGCTTCATTACTTCCGCCTCAACACCACCCACTGCTGTATTGACTTCTTTCATGGAAGATAAAATTCTGTCCGTCGTATCAGAAACCTGCCCTGCCGATCTTCCTACCTCACCGCTGAAATCCTGCATTTCCGCAATAAGCCCACGCATGGAATTAATCATTTTTGCAATGTTGTTGGAGACATGTCCAAATTCATCTTGGCGCTCTGTTGCCAGAGATACCGTAAAGTCACCCTCCGCAGCAACTTTCATAGAGCGCGATATCTTGTCAAGCGTACGGCAGATACTGTTGGAAAGAATCATGCCGATCAGAATCGCTATGAGTGACGATACAATTACAAAAAGAATCGTTTCATTACGCAGTTCCGCCATCTCTTCAATAATACTTGATTCGGGAATCAATGCACAGATTTTCATTCCTGTCTCACCTACCGGTGCATAGAGATAGAGGTATTGTTTCTTATTGAGAGTGACATAGTCAGACATATATACACCGTTTTCCAGAGAAGCCTCATAGAATGGCTGTCTCTGATATACGGATGAATAAGTAGGCTCCCCGTTTTTCATATGTATCTCTCTTTCGTCCGGTGTTATTAAAGATACATAACTGCCTCTGCCAAAATCTACTCTGCCGAGAGCATCCTGCACCGTGCGCGTCTTGATGTCTATGACCAAAAAGCCTTTGCCGGTGGACATTCTTCTCATAAAGCTGATCGCATAGTTATTTGTGCTAGTTCCCGTCTTATCGTCTATGTATGGATGCGAACCGATCCACATCCCTTTAAATGTAGGATCTTCAAATGGCTGTCCTTCCTGCTTCTGGAAATCCTCATATGAGTTTTCATCAAAAGCAAGTCTCCTCACAGATTCTTTGGTCGTAGAAGATACCGACCTGCCTGCTGCCGCAAAAGCATGCACATCCGCAACATACTTCGTCGAAGACGTCATTTTGAGCACCGTCGTCTTCATTGCATTATATGATGTGGATTCCTTATTCTGATCGCTGCTTAGTGCGTTCAATCCATAGTAATCTTTCACCGCATCACTGACAAGTATATCCGTTGCGTTTGTCTCCACATTCGATGTCAGCAGATTGAAATATTCCGCCACAGACATTACCGTGCTTCCCGCAGACTCCTCGTATTTGCTCACAGCGTTCTTAGACGCCGTATGATAGCAGACAATACCGAGCAGCACCATCATGATGATCGGTATTAAAAATGCGAACATCAGTTTATAAATAATTCTGATGTCCCTTATCCCCCTTCTTTTGTGACCCTTACTTTTATTCATTTGTATACCTCCCCAAATTAACCTTCACTATTGTACTATAACAAATATGAAGAAAAACGTCTACTAAGCTCTGCAATTTTGTTTTCATTTTTCTTATAGCTGCTAACCGTTTATGGCAGGAAAATCCTCCAGATATACGAACATATCCAGCTATATGTACGTTCCTCCACGGCTTGGGTCGTAACAACCGGATACCGCCTGATCAATTCCCCATTCAGATAATAGCACACCGTCCCAATCTCTTCATTTTTTGCAACCGGCGCCCGAAGCACCTCCGAAATCTGTGTCCTGACTTCTATTTCGTCCTTATCACTAAGCAGATAGGGAATGCTCTTTTCACCGCGATCATCGATAAGCGCCGTCACATAAGCCTCATTGTAAGGAGAATCGGTCCGGTTATCAATCCCGTTCTTCACCTGAATGATATGCGGTTCCTGCTCCTCATAGATATCTCTGTATTGATAGTTCTCCATTCCGTAGGCAGACAGCTTTTTCATATCACTCCACTTATAACTCCTGTTATTCGGCCACCCGCAGGCAAGCAGCGCAACTGTAAATATTCTTCCCTCACTCTCTATAGCGCCCACATAACAGTAGCCCGCGTTATTGGTAAATCCGGTTTTACCTGAAAGCGCCTCCTTCATCATTCCAAGGAAAGCATTATGATTATTACAATGAAAGCTTCTTTTGCCCTCGGCATCAGTAAAATCATATCCGATCGTCCGCGTAATCTCCAGAAATTTTTCTCTGGCAGGAGAATCAGTCACGCAGTACGCCATGATCTTGGCCAGATCCTGCGCCGTGGTGGAATGTATTTTCCCGCTGTCATTGACTACTGCATCCAGCCCGTTTGGCGTGATAAAATAAGTATCATAACATCCGATATCACGCGCCTTCTGATTCATCATGGAAGCGAAGCCTTCTACGCTCCCACCCACCGCTTCCGCAATCACCACCGCCGAATCATTATGTGATTCAAGCATCAGTGAGTAGAGAAGATCTTCCAAGCGATATTTTTCCCCCTGCTTCACATACAGTTTCACTTTAGGCATACTCGCCGCATAAGCAGACACTTCCACAATTTCCTCCGGATTGCCATACTCCAATGCGAGAATGCATGTCATAATCTTCGTCGTGCTTGCCATGGGAAGAACATCTTTCTCGTTTTTACCGTACAGAACACGTCCCGAATCTGCATCCATAAGAACCGCCGACTGTGCATATAACTGCAGCTCCTCTTCATCTGTCTGCGCGCTGTCTTGCGCACAGACTAATGCGTCCGAACAGCAAAACAAGGCAATCGCCAGCACTACGGCGACTACCTTGTTTAAAATATTCTTTACTGTAAATGAATTGTTATTTGAAAAGATACGCATATATTAACCTTAATGCTTCTTCGTTAATATATATGCATATCCGGCTTTTGTATGACAAGGATTATCTTTCCATCCATATACAGCATCTAATCCCAGAGTCCGGACTCTTCTGCCGCAAGACTTACCCTGCCACACACCGGACAGGATATATTATCTATCTTTGTAACAAGCTCTACTTCATGTCCGCATACAGGACAGTTACCTATATACTCCGCATCACAATCCATCATCTTCAATACCGGAACACTCACCATACTGCCACAGCCATCACACTTGGAAATATGAAAAGCAAAATCAAATGCCGGAAATTCCTCTTCTTCTGCTTCTCTTGTAATCTCTGCTGCCACTTCCTTCACAAACTCATGTGCCGCATCCTGTAAACATGCATGTGACAATCCGCAGCCGGTCATGCATTCCCACTCTTTCTTGCATGCTGTACAGGTAATCTTCATGATCTGCCCCATCTCATCATGCTCCTTTCCTGTCAGACGAATTATCCGAGAAGGCTGAGTATCATCTCCGATTTCTGATTCGCTTGTGACAATACAGCGCTTCCCGCCTGAATCAAAATCTGAATGTTTGAGTAGCACACCATTTCCTCTGCGATATCGGTATCTCTGATTATAGATTCTGACGCCGCCGTATTCTCCACAATATTATTCAGATTATCTATTGTATGTTCTAAACGATTCTGTACTGCACCATAGTCACTACGCACCGTGCTGACATATGCAATTGCTGCCTTAATTGCATCGATTGCCTCATCCGCATCGTCGGTTGTCTTCACATTAGTGTCTGCCAATCCTAATGCCTCTGTACCTATCTGATAAAGCTTTAATTCGATATGCTGTCCTGCCTCAGCGCCCACCTGAAGACCAATACTCTTACTGCCGTCTGTAATACTTCCTCCTATCGGACGATTCACAGGGTTAGACGGATCGACAGGATTTACCGTACCGCTTCCTCCACCGTTCACGCTGCCGTCAATGACACCACTTACCTTAAGCGAAGATGTTATCACAGAGCCTGCGCCGTCCAAGGAATTATACGTCAGTTTCCTCACAAATTCTACTGCACTTCCAGAAGAGATCCGGCTCTTAAGCTGTTGCTCCGTCAGTCCGGTATGTTTAGATATTGCTTCGCTAACTGTACTTCCGTTCATCAAATCGTTGAAAATTTTATCCATACCGGCGGCGATGTTGGCGCTTGTCACGTCGCCTCCGCCATTTGCAAGCCATCCTGCATATGCTGCCGCCAGATATCCGTGGCCATAAGGTCTGTTGTCCGGCGTATATTTCTTTAAGTAAGATATCATATTCGCATCCTGACTGGAATCATTTTCATCTGTCAGCTGCCTTGCATAACTGATCAAAGTGTTGTTCCAGTTCGTAGGAAATCCGCCTCCTGCGAGCTGCGCTGTTCCTTCCGTAAACCAAGTGGAATATTTGCTGCCTTTTCTGCCGCTCATGCCATCCGTCATCGTGTACTGCATGAAAGAATGCATCAGTTCATGCGCAATAGTAGACTGGAGCACTTCTGATCTGCTGCCGGTTCCCTGTGCATCCGCCAAAGTAAAATCTTTGGTGTCAATCCTAAGTTCCAGAGTTATCGGTCTTCCCCCACTCTTATTAAAGGTAAAATAAGCCTGTGCAAGCTGCTTATCCCGCCCATCTATACTTTGTACCTTTATCGCAATATTCAGTGTTTCATTGCCAATGTTATTTTTAATAGACGGAAAGGCATTCAAGATCTGATCTGCCGCCTTCGGTATAAATTCAGTCGCTATCAGACTCGCTAACGCGCCTCCTGAGGCAGTCGGATTTACTGCCGCACGCCCTGTCACTCCATCTGCACCTGACAGATTACTAACAGCTGAATCGATAGAGAATGTCCCGTCTGCCGGATTATATGTCAAATCATAATAGTAAATTTCCGACGGCATTAATGACGGTATATGCCCATCATCAGGAAACAGCCTGATTTCATTAAAAACCGTATGTTCTGCTGTATTATCAATTTCTTTCTTGATCTGCTGTACTTCCATATCAATCAGCGCGCGGTCATCGTCCGTCAGGGTGCCTGTTGCCGCCTTCACCGCCAGCTCATTTGCGCGATGCAGCATATCATGCACCTCATTTAACGCTCCCTCTCCAATCTGTACCATGGAAATACCATCCTGCGCGTTGTTTGCCGCCTGCGTGAGTCCACGGATCTGCCTGCGCATACGCTCAGAAATAGCGAGACCGGCCGCATCATCAGCTGCTCTGTTAATGCGATAACCGGAAGATAACTTCTCTGTACTTTTAGCATTTTTCTTGGTATTAATACCAAGAAGCCGATTGGCATTCTCTGCCAGCATATTTGTCTGTACTGAAAGCATTTTGCCCCCCCCCGACGATATTTTTGCCTCCTTGCAATCATATCCCCTTAAATCGGTCTATACAGGCGTTGTTAAATGTTCAGGGAAATTAATTGATTATATTTTGTAAGTATAACATATGTAATATAGCTGTGTCTAGTATATCGACACTATGTTTCATCTGCCTTAGTGTGATTCTCGTATAAGTTTAACTTATGAAACCCGTTAAATATCCAACTGTAACTGCACTTCCGATTCTGCCTGCTGTTTAAACTCCTCAATCTGAACCGCATTAAGCTCCGGTAAGTCATCTAATGACTTCACTCCAAAACTTCTAAGAAACTGCTCCGTTGTACCGAAAAGCAGCGGACGCCCCGGAGCGTCGAGCCTCCCCACTTCCATGATCAGATCATACTCCAGCAATTTGTTTACCGCATGATCGCAGCTGACACCTCTGACTTTCTCAATCTCCAGTCGTGTCACCGGTTGTTTGTAGGCAATAATGGAGAGCGTTTCTAAAAGCGTATCCGTCAGTACAAATTTTTTCGGTGCCTTGGCTATCTTGATAAGATACTCATACAGTTCGCCTTTCGTACACATCTGTACTGCATCATTCAGAGTTGTAAGTCCGATGCCTCTGTCCTGCGCTGCATATTCCTGCGCCATTTCATCCAGTATCTCTTTTGTTGTTTTCTTATCTTCCTCAATGACCGCGGCAAGACTGTCTACACTGACCGAGTCTCCCATTGTAAAAAGAATTGCTTCCAATACTGCTTTTGCTTTCGCTCTTTCCATAACTCTATCCTCTATTCTGCAACAGATGTAAGCTGCATCGGCGTATTGTCACTCACATCTTTCGTCGTAATGATGATATCCGAAAAGGTATCCTCCTGCTCTATTCCGATCCTTCCGGTCTTAATCATCTCAAGAATGACCAGAAAAGTGACAATAACCTCCATTTTGCTGTTTTGCTTCTCCAGCAATCTCCTGAAACTGAAAGTCTTATGGTTGCGCACATACGCCTCCACAAAGGTAGTCTTCAAGTCCATATCAATTTCATCTTTTTCAATATTACCGAAAGTACTTCTGACCGGATCGATCTTGTCCTCTTGACGCCTCATGATCTGTTTAAAAATCTCATGCAGTTTCTGCAGCGTCATATCCCCGATCAATTCCTCATAATCTACCGGCTGCCTGTAATCCGCCACTTCCTTGGGGAGCGTCGGTTTTTTATACAGACTGCGTTCCGCATCCACCATACGGTCACGCAGTTCGTAGGACATGTATTTGCACATTTTATATTCCAACAGCTTCTCGACCAGTTCTGCTCTGGGGTCTTCTTCCTCCCCTTCCTCATTTACCTCTTTCGGAAGGAGCATTCTACATTTGATGTCAATCAGCGTAGCCGCCATAACCAGAAATTCGCTCATGACGTTCATATCCTCTGTCTCCATCTGCTTGATATAATCCAGATACTGTTCCGTGATCTCTACGATCGGAATATCATAAATATCCACTTTATTTTTATCAATCAGGTGCAGGAGCAGATCCAAAGGTCCCTCAAACACCTCTAATTTAACAGGAATCGCCATAATAAGCTTGTCCTTTCTATTTGCTTGTCCGCCCCGGCACAACATTGACCACCACAAGTTCGCCCGGATTAAAAACTCTGACCGGAATCGTGTGGGTGCCTAATCCTCTGCTCAAAATCATTGTCGATCTGCCCTGTGTAAACTTACCGCCGTCATACTTTGGGAAAAGTGTTATGTTCGGTGACAATACACCGCCAAGGACCGGTAGTCTCATAATACCTCCATGAACATGCCCGGACACTACAATGTCCGCTCCCCATGCGGCATACTCTTCAAAATACTGCGGTGTATGGGCAATCAGAATCTGACATGTATCTTCTCTCGGCTCTCCCAATATTTTCGACAGATACTCTCTCTCCATAGGATATTTTCTAAATTTCCTGTAATAGCATTTATCAATCTGAGCGCCGCAGACGGCTATATTATATTCCGGCAGATACACGTTTTCATTGACAAGCGGTCTGATTCCTGCCTCCGCCAATCCTGCTATATAGTTATCATATATCTCTCCGTACTGCTCAGGATACAATTTCAGCCAGTACTCGTGATTCCCCATGCCATAATATATCTTGTACCGCGAAGCCAGCTGCCTCATCAATGACAGGGCTTTCTGATAAGCCGAACTTCCAGAAGCCGTCAACATATCCCCTGCCGTCAGTATTGCGTCAGGAGATATGTCGTCGATTGCTTTCATTAACTTCTCATGATCTCTGCCGTAAGACTTATTATGCAGATCAGACAGAAGCACAAGCCTGCAAGGCTTCATCACCTTATCCGATACAATTTCATATTCCGCCGTGACGAACCTGTTACAGTCCCACGCCGATATAAGCAGGCACACTATAACTGCAATTCCTATACAGGCCAAAATAACTTCTATCATACATTCTTCTCCATGCGCCGTCATGTCCAGACAACTTATAAAGTATATCATACAACATCGGATTCCCGCAATCTGTGAACATTCGTTCTTTCGCGGCTGGCATTACCTTTTCATCAGATATAATATCCAAACCTTTTTCCAATAATCTTTATACCCCGCTTTATCCACACCTTTCGCCGCAAGAATAGATACACTTCCTATTCTCTTACCGTCCAGTTTGTAGACTGCCTCTCCTATGGCGTCACCCTCTGCGACCGGCGCCTTAACGCTGTCCGGCAGACTGATTTCTTTCTGAATCTCACTTAAATTACTGCCGTTTATATCCAGATATTCAAATGGTCCCTCATAGGTCAGATATAAGATATCTTCAATACCACCCTCTACTTTTTGTTCGGGAAGAGCATCCTTATTATCATCGCGGTACATCTGGCTCACACTGTACCCATAATTTAACAGGGATATTGCATCTGCAAAACGGGTCTTCGGGTCTGGCGCCGCCATCACCACTGCAATCAGTTCCATACCGTCTCTGTCCGCCGTCGCTGACAGGCAATACAACGCTTTAGAAGTGGAGCCTGTCTTAAGTCCTGTAGTCCACTCATACTGTTTGAGTAGTTTGTTAGTACTGGACAAAGTGAATGTTGACGTGCTCGTAGGCGTCCTATGCTCGATATCCTCCATCCATATCTTTGTATAGTTAAATACTTCCGGATACTTTGTAATCAGCTCTCTGGACATGATCGCCACATCTTTTGCCGAAGAATAGTGATTATCAGAATCAGATAATCCGCAGCAGTCCTCAAAATGCGTATTCTGCATCCCTAATGCTTCTGCTTTCTCATTCATCAGCTTAACAAATTCACTCTCACTGCCAGCTATGTATTCCGCCACCGCCACACTGGCATCATTTCCCGATGCAACAGCGATACATTTAATCATCGTCTCTAGTGTCTGTGTCTCACCCTCCTCCAGAAAAACCTGTGAACCACCCATGGATTTTGCATAAGCGCTGGTGGTGACCTGATCATCCAGATGAATCCTTCCGCTCTTTAGATGTTCAAAAATAATCAGTAGTGTCATAATCTTTGTTATACTTGCCGGACTTCTTCTTACGTCCGCATCCTGCTCACAGATCACCTGTCCGGTGGATGCTTCCATCACAATATAGGATGGTGTGGCGACATCCGGCGCCGCCCATACATGCATTGGCAAACACATCAATCCGGTATTGAGCATGAAGCAGCTCAGTATAAGCCATACCACAATACGCTTTCCTATCCTTCGCAATACTGTCACTCCTACTCTTACATACTCTGTTATGTACTATAGATATTGTAGTAGGACAACGGATATTCCGAAAACATAAGAAAAACAGACTCAAAATTGCTTCTGAGTCTGTTTCATTCTTTACTTAGTTGTATTTACGCTTTCTTGCTGCTTCGGACTTCTTCTTACGTCTTACGCTGGGCTTCTCGTAATGCTCTCTCTTACGAATCTCCTGCTGGATGCCGGCTTTCGCACAGCTTCTCTTAAAGCGACGTAATGCGCTATCCAAAGTTTCGTTTTCTTTTACGATTACGTTTGACATTCCGCACCTGACCTCCCTTCAGTCCCTAACAAGCATTTCGACTGATTGGGTTATTTTTCTTGACACACAACACAAATTATACCACATTTTGGTTATGAGTCAACTATTATTTCAAAAAAAGAATTTATAATCTATATATCGGCTACTTAATCTGCCCATCCAGCACGTTAATACACTCTTTCAGCGCCTCATCTATTCCCGCAGGATTCTTACCGCCTGCCTGTGCCATATTGGGACGGCCGCCACCGCCACCGCCTACTAAAGCTGCAATTCCTTTGATAAGATTTCCTGCATGGGCGCCCTGTCCCATCGCACCGTCTGTCGCCATGGCAACCATATTGACCTTGCCATCATTCTCGGAAATTAGGACTACCACACCCTCGCCGAGCTTCTCTTTCAACTGATCGCCAAGTTCACGCAGACCGTTCATATCCACGCCTGCAACCTTAGAAGCTAACAGCTTCACGCCTTTGACCTCCTGCACCTGATCCATGACATCTCCCAGCGCATCTTTGGCTGCTTTACTCTTAAGAGATTCGTTCTCACTCTGCAGTGCCTTCATCTCTGCCATAAGATGCTCACAACGTTCTACCAGATTAGATGGTGATGTTTTTAAAGCTTTAGAAGCAGCTTCTAACTGCTCTTCCAATTTCTGATAATACGCTGTCACATTGCTGCCAGTCACCGCTTCAATACGGCGCACACCGGCAGCCACGCCGGATTCAGACAAGATTTTGAAAGCTCCGATCATTCCGGTAGACTTTACATGCGTACCACCGCACAGTTCCTTTGAGAAGTCTCCCATCTGTACAACTCTGACTGTCTCTCCGTACTTTTCTCCGAAAAGCGCCATAGCTCCGGACTGCTTTGCTTCTTCTATGGTCATGACTTTCGTTTCCACAGACAAATTCTCTGCGATCTGTTCATTGACAATCTGCTCTACCCTGTTCAGTTCTTCCGCCGTCATTGCCGCAGAATGCGAGAAATCAAAACGGGTCCTCTCACCATCCTGATAGGAACCTGCCTGCTCCACATGATTACCCAGCACCTCTCTCAGAGCTTTCTGTAACAGGTGGGTAGCGCTGTGGTTCTTACATGTATTGCCTCTTCTTGTAGTGTCTACCGATAATGTCACGGTGTCGCCCACTTTGAACATACCTCTTGTTACTTTACCGACATGACCCACTTTACCGCCAAGCAATTTGATCGTATTCTCAACCTTAAACTCTCCGTCCGCAGTGGTAATAATACCGATGTCACCTTCCTGACCACCCATCGTAGCATAGAAAGGCGTCTTCTCAACGATCACTGTACCCACTTCACCGTCCGTCAGCGCCTCCACAAGTTCTGTCTCCGTGGTAAGCACCGTCACCTTGGAGTCATAAGACAGATTATCATATCCTACAAATTCCGTGGTAATGGAAGGATCGATCGACTCATATACAGTCACATCCGCACCCATATAATTAGTTACCTTACGTGCCTTACGTGCTTTATCTTTCTGCTCCTGCATACACGCCCTGAAGCCTTCTTCGTCCACCGTAAAGCCTTTTTCCTCCAAGATCTCTTTCGTAAGGTCAAGAGGGAATCCGTAAGTATCATACAGCTTAAATGCATCAGCACCGCTCAGCATCTTGCCGCCTTCGGCTGCCACAGACTCTGCCATCTCATTTAAGATGCTGAGCCCTTGATCTATGGTCTTGTTAAATTTATTTTCTTCCTGAACCAGCACATTGAAAATAAACTCTTTCTTCTCTTCCAGTTCCGGATATCCGTCTTTAGAGCCTTCAATAACCGTACCTGCCAGATTAGAGAGAAACGCACCCTCGATTCCCAGCTTTCTACCCTGACGGGCTGCGCGGCGGATAATACGGCGAAGTACATATCCCCGTCCCTCGTTAGAAGGCATGATACCGTCGGAAATCATAAAAGTAGCTGAACGGATATGATCCGTGATGATGCGGATAGACACATCCGTATCATACTCTTTCTTATACTCTACACCGGCGATCTCACACACTCTGGTGCGCAGTGCCAGCACCGTATCTACATCGAAGATTGAATCCACATCCTGTACTGCGGATGCAAGTCTCTCAAGCCCCATACCTGTATCAATGTTTTTCTGCACAAGTTCTGTATAATTGCCCTTGCCGTCATTGTCAAACTGGGTAAACACATTGTTCCAGACTTCCATATAACGGTCACAGTCGCATCCCACTGTGCATCCGGGCTTACCGCAGCCATATTTCTCTCCACGGTCATAATAAATTTCCGAACATGGACCGCAGGGACCTGAACCGTGCTCCCAGAAATTATCCTCCTTACCGAAACGGAAAATGCGCTCGGGTGCGATACCGATCTCTTTATTCCAGATCTCAAACGCTTCCTCATCATTCTCATAGATAGAAGGATAGAGTCTGTCCGCATCCAGCCCTACCACTTCCGTGAGGAACTCCCAGCTCCATGCAATCGCTTCATGCTTAAAATAATCACCGAAAGAAAAGTTACCCAGCATCTCAAAGAATGTACCATGTCTCGCTGTCTTACCTACGTTCTCCAGATCTCCTGTACGGATACATTTCTGGCACGTCGTGACACGTTTTCTCGGCGGAATCTCCTGCCCCGTAAAATAGGGTTTCAGCGGCGCCATGCCGGAATTAATGAGCAGCAGGCTGTTGTCATTATGGGGCACCAACGAAAAACTTTTCATCTTCAAATGATCCTTGCTTTCAAAAAACTCAAGAAACATCTTACGCAATTCATTTACACCATATGGTTTCATCGTAGTTCTCTATCCTTTCTATCATCTCAGTCTCTATACTTATGTCCGGGCAGCAGTCTGCCTCAGATTAAAATGTAAATTTATCCGCAAAATAAGCATCCAGATCTGTGATCGCGATACGCTCCTGTTCCATGGAATCACGGAATCTCACGGTTACACAGCCGTCCGTCTCAGAATCAAAGTCATATGTAACACAGAAAGGTGTTCCAATTTCATCCTGCCTGCGGTATCTTTTACCGATGTTTCCTCTATCATCAAACTCACAATTATATTTCTTGGATAGATCAGCAAAAATCTTCTCTGCCCCCTCGTTAAGCTTCTTAGAAAGCGGAAGCACACCGATCTTGACAGGTGCAAGAGCCGGATGGAAATGCAGTACAGTACGCACATCTCCTTCACCGATCTCCTCTTCGTCATACGCGCCGCAAAGTACGGCAAGGAACAGTCTCTCTACACCAAGCGACGGCTCAATAACATAAGGAATATATTTCTCATTCTTCGTATCGTCAAAGTAAGACATATCCTCACCAGAAGTATTCTGATGCTGTGTCAGGTCGTAGTTGGTTCTGTCTGCAATGCCCCACAATTCACCCCATCCGAAGGGAAAGAGAAACTCAATATCCGTAGTTGCCTTGGAATAGAACGAAAGTTCTTCCGGATCATGATCCCGCACGCGCATCTCTTCTTCTTTCATTCCCAGACTCTTCAAGAAATCAATGCAATACTGTTTCCAGTACGCGAACCACTCCAAATCTGTATCCGGCTCACAGAAGAACTCCATCTCCATCTGTTCAAACTCTCTTACACGGAAAATAAAGTTTCCGGGCGTAATCTCATTTCTGAAAGATTTACCAACCTGACAGATGCCGAAAGGAATCTTTTTACGAGAAGTCCTTTGAACATTCTTAAAATTAACAAAGATACCCTGTGCCGTCTCCGGACGCAGATATACAGTATTCTTAGCGTCCTCTGTAACACCCTGAAATGTCTTGAACATCAAATTAAACTGTCTGATATCCGTAAAATTATGTTTGCCACAGGTCGGACAGGGAATATTATGTTCTTCGATAAAATCTTTCATCTCCTGCTGGCTCCAGCCATCCACGGAACTATCCAGCGTCATACCTTTCTCAGCCACATAATCCTCTATAATTTTATCTGCGCGGAATCTTTCATGGCATTCCTTACAGTCCATTAACGGATCAGAAAAGCTTCCCAGATGTCCACTGGCTACCCATGTCTGCGGATTCATTAAAATGGCGCAGTCCACACCTACGTTATACGGACTTTCCATCACAAATTTCTGCCACCATGCCTTCTTGATATTATTTTTCAACTCCACACCAAGATTACCGAAATCCCATGTATTCGCCAATCCCCCATAAATTTCAGAGCCGGGATACACAAATCCTCTCGCTTTTGATAGCGCCACTATTTTTTCCATTGTCTTTTCCATAATATACACCCTTTCTATCCTCTCCCGCACATACAGCAGGTTTTTATCGCTCTCTAAATATTCTCATTGACACAATATCAAACAGTTACTCAAATATGATATAAGATAAAACGCTTTCACCCGTGCCATCCTCTATCTGGGGATGTGTGATGTGAACACCCTTTTTACCGGAAAAAGATACGTCCAGATCGCTCGTGGCGCTCTGGTTAATGTAAAGTATTTTCCCATAAATATTCACTACCATCTCTTCCGTCGGCTTGGTTCCTATAATTGCAATCTGTGTCTTATCATGATCTTCTATATAACCTATTTCCATAGGTTTACCGTCTGCCGAAATAAAGGCAATATTTTCCAGTTGATATCCCTGTTGATCTGCCTCCGCCACTGTCCCGACAAACATCTCGCGGTGGTTAAAATCATTGTAATCCTGAGCCGTAGCATAATTGAGTTTGATCAAAACCTTGCCGTCTGTCTGATCAACCGATTCAAGCATCACACTGTCCGCGCCGTTGTCAGCACAATATTCTGCCACTCTGTCCGACGCCAGCTTTTCAATCTCATCCATATCATAATTTTCTTCAAAACCACCTACGATCTGATGCGCGATCATTCCGTCTTTACCGATTGAAATGGACTTAACATCCGGCGTTTTTTCACTTCCACAGCCAACAATACCACTGGTTATAGCAAGAACAATCAGAATAATCTTCCCTTTTTGCATAAGCTTTCCTCTCTGGTCAATTCTAAACCGTCAACATACTGCATTACATTATATTAAAGATTATCCACAATTTCAAGACTTTTAAACGTTCTGTCCAGATATCGCCTGCGATAATCATTTGCAATCTCTCCAAGCTGTCCGAGTACCTCGGACGTCACGGTAAAAGTATAAAGCTTCTCAATGCTCGAATTTGTAATATACGAAACGGTATACTCGGTTGATGTATCCCAATCCCCCTCGGAGGGCATTCCCGGAAATTCTCCGTTAATTACCATTGCCTTCATCTCAAATATGTATCGAATCAAACGATCCGAAAGTCCCTCGTGCATCAATGCCCGCAGCGATTGGTAGAGGAGTTTTAACATTTCCTTCTCATCATTATTCTCTCTGGTGTAATAATCTGTCAATTCCAGAAAATACATGCCGTAATACGCACCCTCAAAATCTTCACGCAATCCTTCAAAATAATTTGATATCGCTGCTTCCACGACAGTGTATGAGCTCCTGCCCGCGTATATCTTAAACTCTCCAAAAGAGAAGGGATTCGTCGCCGCAAGCAGTCTGCTTCCCTGCTTGCGTGCGCCTCTCGCAAACGCTGAGATTTTTCCCTTCTCTTTAGTCAACATCACAATTCTTCTATCATATTCGCCGATTGGCTCAGCCTTTAAAACCATTCCCGTAATCTGTATATATTCCTGCATGAGAATGTTCTCCCGACTCTTCCTTTCTCTCACAGCCATCCGGCTGTGCATCTTCCTCTGCACTTCTATATGCCAGAAAATCATCGATCTTCCCGGTAACCATAAATCTTTCCCAGTAATTTATCTCATTCATCTTACGCCCCTAATCCTCTCTCATCAACTAGTGTTTAGGGTTCGCAGATTTGTCTCTTTCTATTCTGTTTCTTTCGGATTATAACCGAAATTTTTCAGCAGATAATCACTGTCCCGCCAGTCCTTCTTGACTTTGACCCAAAGCTTCAGATTTACCTGACATTCCACCAATTCCTCTATATCCGGTCTAGCCATGGAGCCGATCTTCTTGAGCATGCTTCCCTGCTTGCCGATGATAATTCCTTTATGTGAATCACGCTCACAGACAATGGTCGCCTCGATATCCACAATATGCTTCTTAAACTTCATCATCTCGATCGTAACCGCGATGCCATGTGGAACCTCTTCTTCCAGACACTTAAGCGCCTTCTCCCTGATCAGCTCTGCCACAATCTGCCGCATCGGCTGATCCGTCACCGTATCTTCATCATAGAAAGGCTCACCGTAGGGCAGATACTTCATAATGCACTGAACCAGCACATCCAGACCATCTTTCTTAAGCGCCGATACCGGTACGATCTCTGCAAAATCCAGTTGTGTTCTGTATGCATCGATAAAAGTCAGTATCAATTCTTTCTTAACAGTATCGATCTTGTTGATAACCAGTATGACCGGCGTTTTCGTCTTCTTTAACTGTTCAATGATATGCTGCTCTCCCGCACCGATATAGTCCGTAGGTTCCACAAGCCACAAAATCACATCCACCTCGGATAATGTGCGTTCCGCCACATTAACCATGTAAGTTCCCAGTTTATTCTTTGCCTTATGGATACCCGGCGTATCTAAGAATACGATCTGTCCTTCCTCCGCGGTGTATACCGTCTGAATGCGGTTACGGGTAGTCTGCGGTCTGTTGGACGTAATGGCAATCTTTTGTCCAATCAGCGCATTCATCAGTGTGGATTTTCCCACATTAGGTCTGCCGATCAAAGTGGCAAACCCGGATTTGAATTGTTTGTTCTCCATAAATTTCCTCTCGTTATTCTTTTCCTTCAGATTGTTCCGAAGGAGTCTCGTTCGATGCCTGTGCGTCAGGCTGTCCTTCCTGTCCGGAGTTCTGCATCTGATATGGATTCTGCATCTGATAAGGGGTCTGCATCTGGTACGGGTTGGCATTCATACGCTTCGCAGCCATCTTTGCACTGCGCTTCGCCATCACTTTACAGATCCATTTCACGATCAATATTATAATAATGATAATGACAGCCCACACTGCCAGATACGGAAGATTCACTACAAACCAGATCCCAAAATTGCTGATACCACGGCCGACGCCTCTCATACTATCCATAAATCCGTTCTTAATACGTTCTCCGGTAGTAACTTCCTCAGTGGGTGTATACCGTTCTACCTCATCAATAGACAAGTACACCGTACTGTAATCGATCTTATTATCATAGGTGCGAAGCTGGGATTCCATGCTTTCAAGCTGATAGCGGACTTCCGACAGTCTTCCCTCTATCGTGATAATGTCTTCCACAGTCTCCGCCTGTTCCATCAGCTCAATCAACCTGTCCTGCTCCGCAGTAAGCGCTTTCTTGTGGCTCTCCAGATCTACATACTGCAAAGTTACATCTACCACATTCTCTGATCTGCTCACTATATTGGACTGTTCGCCTACTTCCTCCAGAAAAGCACTCAGATTTTCTTTCGGAATGCGCACCGTCATACTGGCATAACGCAGATACTTGGTGCCGACATAATCTGAAGAATAATGATCATTCCTGCTGTAACTCGACATATCTTCTATGTAACCGCCAAGTGCCGTGACTCTTTGTTCCAGATTCGGAACAAGTGTGTCAAACTGCTCCGTCTCCACATTTAAATTTACATTCTTAATCAGTTTCCTGCCCGCCAGAGCGTCCTGCGATGCATTTTCTCCGGCTTCTGCTGCATCTTCATAATCATACTCCTCCATTGCCGCCTCTGCCGGAGCTGCTTGTGTGCTGCTGAGGGAATAACTTCCTCCGTCATATGCTGCCGTATCATAGGCGGCTTCATAGGCATTTTCCGTTACCCCGGCAGCAGAGTCAGCGCTGGAGCCTCCACAGCCGGTAAGCGCTGCTGCCAGCGCTCCTGCTGCAAGTAATATCTTCATCATGTTTTTCTTTTTCATACTGTTCCTCCTCCATACTTTAAATTCCTTACTTCTCCCATGGGCAGACGCTAACATCCGCCTCTATTTAGAATACCTCTCATAGAAGAAAAAGGTTGCATATCATATATATTTAGTGGAACAGATAATCCGTGCGCTCAAACATTCCGCTGTTCTCTTTGATATTCTCCTCATTTCCTACAACACACAGACAATCTTCATCCATAAAAGCCCGGATATACTCCGCCAGTCCCCGGATCGTATCTGCATCTGCCGCTAAGAGTTCATCCCTGTTCTGCTGTACTTTCTCATAAGGATAGTGTGTCATATAACCCGTGAGGGAATAAGTTCCTTTCATAGCGGGCGTCATCGGTATATCCATCTCACTGACCGCTCCGATGATATACTGCGTCATAGTTCTCTCGTCCGCCTCAAAATGAGCAATATAATCCGCCGCATTCTCGTAAACATCGATCGTATTCTTCAGGTTAGGATCCCTGTAAGATACAAAATAACTCTCCCCAGATCTGCCGAAACTGCACATACATCCGTATGCACCGCCCTTCACGCGCACCTGTGTCCAGAGGTAATCATATCCTAACAGTACGCGAAGCACCTTGAGTGCACCATTGTAGGGAAGCCCTTTTGTCTCATAATTACCTGCACGGCATACATACTGTATCTGTGCCGAAGTCATAAATCCCTCATTTTTTCTGACTGGCTGGGGATCATATCCATCCTCGGCAACCGGATCGGTATACAGACTGTCTTTCAATTTCCTGATCAGTTCCTCGATTCCGCTTAGTCCTTCTTTTTCGGCAGTGTAATCCACCATAAGATTTTCCGGACGGAAAATATAACGAATAACTTTCTGCAGATTCTCTGCCAGTTCTTCCTTCTTAACGTCAAAGTTCTTCTCTAAATCCTCCACAAACTGATAGAAAGGAATACCATTAATATGCTCTAACACCATAGCCGGTTTAGACAGATAGGATAACGCTCTGCCCGCTGCCAGAGTATGTCCTGCCGACATCATCTCCGCCTGCTTACAGGAACGTGCTTCCGCCACCAGCTCAAAGAGACGTTTCGTATCAGTGTAGTCGGAACGGGTCAATATTTCCTGTGCAAGTTCAAACGCCTGAGGAAGATACTCATACAGCACCTTAACTTTCAAGTCGAGAGTCGCCGTATATTTCGACAGATCACGCGCATCCGTATAGGTGTTGACCGCCGGAGCAATCCCACCGGTCTGTATGTTGATTTCATTGTACAACTCGCTGTAACTGTAATGCTCCGTGCTAACCAGACCCAGAATCGTCTTTAAGATTCCTACATAGGGAAACAACTTCTCAGGCACCTGCTTAAGATCAAACATAAACCGTAGATATCCTATACCATTGGTAAAAATGTCATGGTACAATAACACCGTGTCATCTACCTTCTTCTCCTCATTATAATAAGGTGCCGCTTCCTTCTTCATATCTGATCTGGACAGCAGCGGAATCTTCTCCAAGTCTTCTTTACGGCTCGGCTCTTCCTGATACTTTTTTAACTCTTCTGTCTCTTTGACAATTCGCTCAATTTCTTCCTTGCTCATGGAAGATTTCTTTGCCGCCAATTCCTCTGCCAGCTGCTTTTCTTTTCTTCCTGTCAGTCCCTTGACCGGCTTAAGCACTACCACGCTCTTGTGTGTATTGTGAACCAGATAATCTCTGATCAGCTCTTCATAATATGAGGTGTCTACCTCCTGCTTCAACTCCTGATAAGTCGCCAAAAGCTCCACATTGCTAAAGGGCTGGGAATCATCATAGAGCCAAGTATCTAACATCTGCAGCCCATACATGAGTCCTTTCGGATGAGAGCCGAAGTCCGCCTCCCTGTATTTAAACTCACTGTTATTTAAATTTGCCCTGATTGCCTTCTTATCCAGTCCGCTCTCGGATAGTTTTGCCAAAGTCTCCTCCACGACGCGGATAAACTCATCCTTCTGATCTGCATTGGCATTCTTGGCTATCATAGAAAAATAAGGCTGTTTAATCGTATCATACGCACAGTTTAAATCCGTACCGATTCCCGCATCCAGAAGTGCCTGTTTGATTGGCGCTCCCGGCACCAGACACAGCACATCCACAAGTGTTGAAAACGCATAACAAAATTTCCTGTCCGGTTGTTCACCCAAAGAAATATTATATGCCAGATAAGTATTATCCCTCTCTGACTCGCTCTCCATAATCGGATACTCCTTTTCTACTGACACAGTCTCCTTGAATGCAGGTTCGGTCGCAAGCGCTGAGTCCACTGCAAGCGCATCATATTTAGAGAGATATTCCTCGTCGATATACTGTAACTTTTCCGCCATATCCATATCGCCATACAGATAGATATAGCTGTTGGATGGATGATAATATTTCTGATGAAAAGCAATGAACTCCTCATAAGTCAGCTTAGGAATCACATCCGGATCACCGCCCGACTCTACAGAATATGCAGTGTGGGGATAAAGAGAATTCATAATTTCTCTCCAAAGCACATCATCCGGAGATGAATAGGCTCCTTTCATCTCACTGTAGACAACGCCGTTAATCGTAAGCGCATCATCGGCATTGTCCATCTCGTAGTGCCATCCTTCCTGTTTAAAAATCTTCTCCTCATGATAGATATTCGGATGTAGAACCGCATCCAGATAGACATCCATCAGATTCTGAAAATCCTTATCGTTGCAGCTTGCAACGGGATACACCGTCTTATCCGGATAAGTCATCGCATTTAAAAAAGTATTTAACGAACCTTTTGCCAGCTCAATAAACGGATCTTTGACCGGAAATTTGTCGGAACCGCAGAGTACAGTATGTTCCACGATATGAGCTACACCGGTACTGTCCTTCGGCGGTGTCCGAAATCCGATATAGAATACTTTATTCTCATCATCATTGGACAAAAGTGCAACTCTCGCTCCCGTTTTATTATGTTTTAATAAGTAACTGATTGAATTCAGCTCCTTGATTTCTTTCTTTTCCAATAGTGTATAAGCCTGTAACTGTTCTATCTGCATCGATCGTACAAACTCCTTTCCTGTTCATTTACTGATTCAGCATATAGTATACCACTGTTTTTAAAACTTAGCAAAAAAGTAAATTTGCTTCGCAAATTAACTTTGCGGGATTTGTTGCGCAAACCCGGAAAAATCATAAAATTTCACATAAAGAAACAGACAGAGCATAGTCGACATAGCCCTGTCTGTTCCATGTAAAAAGGGAATTTTACATTAAATATATTTTAAATAATTAAAATATATTTCAAGAAATTGTTGTCAGTTCGCCGCTGTTCCTGTCTGACAATGTCAGTTTAACAGATAATACTGCGATAGGCAAGTCGATTTTCGGATATTATGCTGTTATTTATCGCGCACTTCAACATATATCTGCCTAATCATACGCTAAATGCCATAATCGCCAGTTTCGACAAGATCAGTTCCTGTATAATCATCCCGCATTGTTTCTTTTTTGCCAGATTCATCTGTACCAATTCGTCCAATTTCATCACCTTGTTCTCATATACCATCTTTTCTTTGCCGAAAAAGCTCTTCTTCTGGACAAGCATGCTGACCTTTACTTTCGCTTTGAGCTTCATATAAGTCCTATACGAAAATTGATCCGGAGTCATGTAATACAGCTGGCTCTCCAGCGTTGTCTCCGGATCGGTGTCTTTCAAAATATAATGTTCCACAATACATTTGTATTTAAAAGAAACCATCTCTTGTTCCATAATCTCCGCGTAACTGAATCTCGCACCCAGATAAGCGTAACTTGTATCCTGAATAAAATATTTAAAATCATTATCCTGATAGTCCACTACAGCACCTATGCCTCTCTCTCCAAATCCTCAATCTTGCCGCCGCTCATACGGACAGCGTCCTCTATTGCCTTCCTGCTGATGCCCGACTCTTCCATGACTTCTTCTATCGTCACTTTTCTGTGAAGTTCTCCGGCTAATTCTCTTGCGGCATCCGCTACCTTATTAACCTTCTCCGCTATTCTTTTATCTTTCTTAGCCTCCTCAGCATTTTCCGTAATATACTCTTCCATGGCATCCATAATCATCTTGCCGAGCATCCCCTGCGCCTCCGACTCATGTTCCAGTGCACCCAGCATGGTTACTCCCATCGCCAGCGCAACATTGCCCTCTCCGATCAGATCCTCAAGATATACGCCCTGTCCGGCATAAAGCTTCGCAATCTGCGCTACTTCCGGCAGATATACTTCCGTCAGCCGTTTCTGCGCATCCGTATCTCCTGCCATGGCAGACAGAGTGATTGCTTCCCGTTCTCCCGCTGACACTTCCGGCAGCTCCTGAAGTTCATTAAGATAAGTGTCCAGATAGTCCTTCTCCTCATCTGCCAGATACTCCTCCAAGTCCACAGGCTCCCCAATACCGATCTTATGCTGGTGCAGATATCCGTAGACCATCTCCATCTGTTCTTCGCTAAGCCCCAGAGACGCAAAAGCATCCTGCACCTGCTCCTTAGAGATACAATTGCCCTGTTCCTTGGCAGTCTTTTTCACCTGCTCTAATGTCTTTCCAAATAAAATTTCCTGATTCATGTCAGTATTCCTTATCATTCATTGAGTAATTGGGTAGAAGTTAATATTTCCGTCGCCACGCTTTCGCTCCGCAAGCAAGCGCAACAGGCACTAAGCTCATTAAGAACTTCGCTAAGTGCTGGCGCTTGTTGAGGGGCTCCTTGAAATATTAACTTCTACCCTAACATATATTGAATTGTCACGATTGCCTTACATGAGTGTGCGTATAAAGATGCTCTTCACAATACTCATAGTTGCCGTCGCATTTGGAACAGAATCTGAACTGTAAATTGGGGCTGTCCACTTCTGTCCTGCCGCAGATTGCGCACTTGTGTTTCGTGATACCTGTATTTCTGCGCACATCCCGTTTAAATTCCTGCCGCCTGTGAATCTGTTTCGGGTTTAGGTGCATCATATTGCGCGACGTGATAAAGAACACGCCAAAATTAAGCAGTGATGCGGCAATGGCAAACTTGCCGTCCACACCATACTGTAAAAATTCAAACGCCAGCATGATGCCGTAAATGATTCCCAGCCACTTGACTTTGATGGGAATGATAAACATAAGGAGCACCTGTACATCCGGAAAAGTCGCTGCAAAGGCAAGGAAGATAGACATATTGATGTAATAGGTGCTGAATGCCGCCCACGTACATCCTTTAGGAGTGTAGAAGTAATCGAATGCTCCCATCATCGTGATGGTGTCTCCATAGAAAAGATAATGATATCCTAACAGCAAAAAACTGCCTAAAATAGTGAAAAGCATTCCCTGAAACAGATATACATTATAACGGTAAGTCCCCCATGTTCTCTCCAGTGTTGTACCGATGGAGCAATAGAAATACAACATAATCAGCGTAAAGAAAAGATTGCCGCTCGGCGGCGGAATCATAATCCATGTAACCAGTCTCCACACTTGTCCGTGCAGAATCTCATAGGGATCAAGCATCATATAAATAATCAGCATTGGGTTGATCATCTGAAGCAGATAACCCACGGCATAGCAGAGAATCAACACAAAGGACAGATTCTTGATCGCATATTTACCAAACTTACGTTCAAACGGACTCATTTTACATTCTCCTCATTATTGCAATGTATTTTCAGATATCAAACTGAATACATTTTAACATTCCTTTTTTTAAAAGTAAACGCCGCTACTTTTAAAAATACATATGTCACAAAAATTTAATAAATACATTCTAAAATCTTAACACATTACCAACAATTAGCCGATTGCTTTTTGCAAAACACTGTCGTATAATGACAGGGTCTGTCAAAAAAGTAAATTCCTTCGAACATTAACACAACGAGCGGGCTCGTTGGCGAGATTCGCTTCGCGAACTCGGAATTTTCTAAGCATTTAATATAATAAGGAGTGATATACGAAATGAGTGAAATGCAATATACCCTCGGTATTGACATCGGTTCTACTACCGTAAAGATCGCAATTCTCGATCAAAAACAGCAAATACTCTTTTCTGACTATCAAAGACATTTTGCAAACATAAGAGAAACGCTTTCCAACCTGCTTAGGGAAGCCTATGATAAGCTGGGAAATATAACGGTACATCCGATGATTACCGGTTCCGGCGGTCTGACACTGGCTAATCATCTGCAGATTCCTTTTGTTCAGGAAGTCATCGCAGTCTCCACCTCCCTGCAGACTTTTGCCCCGGCTACTGACGTAGCCATCGAATTAGGCGGCGAGGATGCGAAGATCATATATTTTGAGGGCGGCAATGTAGAACAGCGTATGAACGGTATCTGTGCCGGCGGTACCGGCTCTTTTATCGACCAGATGGCTTCCCTGCTGCAGACTGATGCCGCAGGGCTTAATGAGTATGCCAAAAATTATCATTCACTATACACGATTGCAGCAAGATGCGGTGTGTTTGCCAAATCCGACATCCAGCCGCTCATCAATGAAGGCGCTACGAAGGAAGACTTGTCCGCCTCCATTTTTCAGGCTGTAGTCAATCAGACGATCAGCGGTCTTGCATGTGGCAAACCAATTCGCGGACATGTAGCATTTCTGGGCGGTCCGCTTCATTTCCTGTCCGAGTTAAAGCAGTCTTTTATCCGCACGTTGAAACTGGATGATGCGCATATCATCGACGCGGACAACTCTCATCTGTTTGCGGCGATCGGTTCGGCGCTGAATGCAAAAGAAGGAACCCACTTTACTATGGAGCAAATGGTTGATAAACTCTCTTCCGATATCAAGATGGAATTTGAAGTAGAGCGCATGGAACCCCTGTTTGCTTCCAAGGACGAATATAACGATTTCTGCACCAGACACGCCTCCCACCATGTGACTACGGCTGATCTTGCTTCCTATCAAGGCAAATGTTTTCTTGGAATCGACGCCGGTTCCACCACCACAAAAGTCGCATTGGTAGGCGAGGATGGCTCTCTGCTTTATTCCTTCTACAGCAGCAATGACGGCAGTCCGTTAAAGACGGCGATCCGTTCCTTAAAGGAGATCCACGCCCTGCTTCCAGACGGTGTTAAGATTGTCCGCTCTTGCTCCACCGGATACGGTGAAGCATTGATGAAAGCCGCTTTTCTGTTGGACGACGGTGAGGTAGAGACTGTAGCTCACTACTATGCCGCCGCTTTCTTTGATCCGGAAGTGGATTGTATTCTGGACATCGGCGGTCAGGATATGAAATGCATTAAAATCAAAAATCAGACGGTAGACAGTGTACAGCTCAACGAAGCCTGCTCCTCCGGATGCGGTTCTTTTATTGAAACTTTTGCGAAATCCTTAAACTACAGTGTCGAAGACTTCGCGAAAGCCGCATTATTCGCAGAGCATCCAATTGATCTCGGCACCCGCTGTACCGTATTTATGAATTCCAAAGTAAAACAGGCGCAGAAAGAAGGGGCTTCCGTCTCCGACATTTCCGCCGGTCTTGCTTACTCTGTTATCAAAAATGCCTTGTTTAAGGTCATCAAGGTGTCTGATGCCTCAGAACTCGGCAATAATATTGTGGTACAGGGCGGTACTTTCTATAATGATGCCGTACTGCGCAGTTTCGAGAAAATTGCGGACTGCAAGGCAGTCAGACCGGACATTGCCGGTATCATGGGCGCTTTCGGTGCAGCACTCATTGCCAGAGAACATTATAAAGACGGCTATCAGTCTTCCATGCTGACTATCGATCAGATCACTAATCTGCAGTTTGAGACAAGCATGGCAAAATGTAAAGGATGTACTAACAACTGCCGTCTTACTATCAACAAATTTACCGGAGGACGCCAGTATATCTCCGGAAACCGCTGTGAACGCGGACTTGGTAAAACGAAAAATGAGAATGGCATTCCCAATCTCTATGACTATAAACTGAAAAGACTCTTCTCCTATGAACCGCTGTCCGCCGATCAGGCTCCCCGCGGTACGGTAGGTATTCCGAGAGTCCTCAATATGTATGAAAACTATCCGTTCTGGTTCACATTTTTTACCAAGCTCGGTTATCGTGTCGTACTCTCTCCCAGTTCCAACCGTAAAATCTATGAACTGGGTATTGAATCCATTCCGAGTGAATCGGAATGCTATCCGGCAAAACTCGCCCACGGGCATGTGGCATGGCTGATCAATCAGAAGGTAGATTTTATCTTCTATCCTGCATTGTTTTATGAAAGAGATGAGTTTCATGACGCAAACAACCACTACAACTGCCCTATTGTCACTTCCTATTCGGAAAATATTAAAAATAATGTGGAAGAGATTGGCAGAGGTGAGGTTGTTTTCCGCAATCCGTTTATGGCATTCAGTAGTCTGCAGACAGTTACTTCCGCTCTCACGAAGGAATTTAGGGAGCTGCCCGTCACAGAAGTGATGAACGCTGCCAAAGACGCATGGGAGGAACAGGACAAAGCACGTCAGGATATGCGCAATAAAGGTGAGGAAGTACTCCGGTTTATGAGGGAAAAGCGCATACGCGGAATCGTTCTCGCGGGAAGGCCTTACCATATTGATCCCGAAATCAATCACGGGATTCCGGAGCTTATCAATTCCTATAATATAGCAGTTCTGACAGAAGACAGCGTATCTCATCTTGCAGCTCCGGAGCGTCCGCTTATCGTATCCGATCAGTGGATGTACCACTCAAGACTGTACGCCGCCGCAAGCTACGTGAAAACAAGAGACGATCTGGATCTGATCCAGCTCAATTCATTCGGCTGTGGTCTGGATGCCGTGACTACCGATCAGGTAAACGACATTCTCTCCAGCTCAGATAAAATCTACACATGCTTAAAAATCGATGAGGTAAACAACCTCGGAGCTGCCAGAATACGAATCCGCTCCCTGCTCTCTGCTATCAAAGTAAGAGAACAAAAAAACAAACAGCGTATCATTCGTTCCAGCGCCATCAACAAAGTATCATTTACAGAAGAGATGCGAAAAGACTATACGATACTCTGTCCCCAGATGTCTCCGATCCATTTTGAGATTATGCAGGCAGGATTTGAGGCTTGCGGATATCATTTTGAAGTACTTGGCAATGATAACAAACACGCAGTTGACGTGGGCTTAAAGTATGTTAATAATGACGCCTGTTATCCTTCATTGATGGTAGTAGGCCAGATCATGGATGCCCTTCTTTCCGGCAAATATGATCTGAACAAAGTAGCTATCATTATGACACAGACAGGCGGTGGCTGCCGTGCCACCAACTATGTAGGCTTTATCAGACGTGCCCTAGAAAAAGCTGATATGCCGCAGATTCCGGTTATTTCACTGAATCTTGCCGGTATTGAGAGCAATCCCGGTTTCCACCTAAATATGGAACTGCTCATGCGTGCCGCTTACAGCGCACTTTTCGGGGATATCTTCATGCGCTGCGTCTATCGTATGCGCCCTTATGAGAAAGAACCCGGTTCCGTGGACTCACTCCATGCAAAATGGGTGGAGAGATGTCGTGAATTTGTATCACGCAAGCATATGAATTACTTCACATTCCGCAAAATGTGTAAGCAGATCATACGGGAATTTGACGCAATCCCGATTCATGAAGATATGCGTAAACCTAAGGTGGGCATTGTGGGTGAAATCCTTGTGAAATTTGCCCCCGCCGCCAACAACCATCTGGTAGAGCTATTAGAATCGGAAGGCGCCGAAGCAGTCGTGCCCGATCTGTTAGACTTTATGCTCTACTGTTTCTACAATCAGATATATAAAGCAGACTATCTCGGCACATCCCGCAAAGCCTCTCTGGTCTCCAGATTAGGGATCTGGGCACTTGAAGAAATGCGTGGAGCCGCCGTCAAAGAGTTTGCAAAAAGCGTACACTTCACACCGCCGGTAAGTATCTATAAGATTGTGGAGTACGCAAAGCCCATCGTCAATATCGGCAATCAGACCGGCGAAGGATGGTTTCTGACCGGGGAGATGGTGGAACTGATCCACAGCGGCGTCAGCAATATCGTCTGTACGCAGCCCTTCGGCTGTCTGCCTAACCATGTTGTAGGCAAAGGCGTTATCAAAGAACTTCGCAGGCGTTTCCCGTCCTCTAACATTGTCGCAATCGACTATGATCCGGGTGCCAGTGAAGTCAATCAGCTTAACCGTATCAAGCTGATGCTGTCAACTGCACACAAAAAATTG
>CAMXBD010000024.1 GCA_947179245.1 uncultured Lachnospiraceae bacterium
TGCAAAAATAACTCCACCACAAATCCATCCTCATTATAGCACGCCATCTTTCCGGCCATCTGGTATATGAAATTATCGGCGAGCTACAGTCCCAGCCCGGAACCGGATTTTCCTTCTGGGTTGCTTCCCCTGTAAAACTTTTCTTTAATTAAGGCAAGCTCCTCCTCCTCGATCCCCTGTCCAAAATCCCTGATCTTTATCACGATGCCTTCCTCATTCTCAGTAAACCTCACCTCCACCCGTGTACCCGCATATTTATAAGAATTATTTATAATGTTGTCCAGCACCTGCTGCAATCTCAATTTGTCAAAATACAACAGGCATTCCGGCATATCATTTTCCAACGTGATCTGCCCGTAATATTTGAAATCTTGAAACATATCCAAAATAAGTAATGAACTTTCTTCCGCCGGCTCTACTTTAAGCATCTCCAGTTCTTCCAATGTTGCATGAAACATATTGTTTATCAGATTGTCGATCATCTCCGCCTTGCCCGCAATGACACCGATCTTGCGAAGCGTATCCTCCTTCCGTTCCTTCACCTGCAAAACCTCACAGGTTGCCTTAATGGTTGCCACCGGTGTCTTGATATCATGAGAAAGCTCTGCAATCAGTTCTTTCTTACTGATATTTGCCTGATACTCACTTTCTCTCGCCCGTTTCAGTTCCTGCCGCATCAAATCAAAACTCTCCGTAAATGCCCCAAAGAAATTGTTCCTGCGTATAGGTAATGCCAGCTCCAGATTTCCCTTTGCCACCTGTGCCGTAAAATCCTGTAATGTGTGGAAAGGTCTGATATAGCTGAGATAAAGTATCAGCAGCAATGCATATGTTACGAGTAGAAGAAGCCCGCCAAACATAATAATTTCCCATTTCAATTTCTCCCGAAGTTCTTCGTAATAATCCCGTTTTGTCTGCCAGACCACCTTTCCAGCAAAAATATTTTCTCCGGAAGCATTACCTAAAGCATCTTTTATATACAGGTCCAGAATCATGGCATCACTACCTATACACTCGTTTAATCTGCTCTGATAATCTGCATCTGCCAGAAACAATATCAGACAATCATGCTCCTTCTCTATTGTCTCTTTGACAGATCCGTCTTCCAGTTCGCCTGCTATGGACTTTAGCTCACCGTTATACCAGACCATGTCCGGTATATTTTCTTCTCCACATCTCTGTACTTGTATAACCGCAGTCATAATAAAAGCGAGAATACATATGGTAATTCCCGCCGTAATCTGTCTAATCTTCATTTATTCTGCCCCGTCTCCAAAATATATCCCGTTCCCCACACTGTCTTGATTAACTCCGGTTCGTCAGGATTCTTTTCCAGTTTCTCCCGCAATCTGCGGATATGGACATTCAATGTTCCGTCACTGTAAAAAGTATCTCCCCAGACCGTATCAAAAAGAACCTCTTTTGTAACAATAGTATTTCGCCGTTCAAACAGGCAGACAAACAATTTAAACTCTTTTGCCTTAAGCTGTACCTCCCGTTCCCCCACGCCTACCCGCATGGTTGTCTCATCCACCCAGATGCCGCCATGATCTGCTCTGTCGCGTGCACCCATGTTTAGACGTTTCAACACCGCTTTCACCTTTGCTAACAGCACACTGAGAGTGTATGGTTTCTTAATATAATCATCACCACCGATATTCAGCGCCACAAGAATATCCTCGTCACTCTGTCTGGCACTGATAAAAAGAATCGGAATATCTGAGGTATCCCTGATCTTTTTACACAGTTTAAACCCGCTTTCTTCTTTCAGGTTAATATCAAGCAGCAGCAGATCAAAAGAATTAGTCTGCATCAGCTCCCCGCATCCTTGTATCGTATCGGTCCAGATGCAGGATACATCAAACAAATTAAAATATTCACATGTCATCTGTGCCAATTCTTTTTCATCATCTACGATCAGACAATTATAATGCATCGTTTTCTATCTCATCCTCTCCGTCTCACAGCGCAAATCCAATCGTACTATCTTTTCCGCTCCTTCTCGCGGTACATAAACGCATCCGCCTCACCTACTAACATATCGAAAGCCTCTTTACCTTTGTCAGAGTGTGCGGCACCCACACTGGCAGAAATAGCCTTGAAATTTTCCTCCCCGGCATATGCTGTGTCAATCCGCTGTTCAATCATCTTCCTCGTCTCTTCAATTTCCTGCTCTGTATGCTCTCCCGGCATAACAATCAGAAATTCATCTCCGCCGGTCCGCGCAATAAGAGATTCCGGCATACACTCTTTCAGGACATTTGCAGTCAATACAAGAGCCCTGTCACCTTCCTGATGTCCATAGACGTCATTGATACTCTTAAATTTATTCAAGTCAATACAGAATATTGTTATATGCCCTTCCGTCATCTGCTCAATATACTCATATACAAATCTTCTGTTATAGAGTCCTGTGAGGAAATCCGTATTTGCATTCTTAATAATCATCTGCTCGTAAAGCCGCTCCTGCGTCACATCAACAGCGATACCAACAGTCCCCATAACGCTTCCGTCCAGATCAAACAACGGAGATTTATAGGTCTCCAACTGTCTCATACTGTCACCGATCTTTACGTTTTCATTAAACACACAGGTTTTTCTTTTCTCCATGACCTCGTATTCAGATTCCATACAGATAAATTCGCCTTTGGCGTACTCTTCCGGATCAATGTCCCAGATATAATAATGTCCACGTCCCTCAATCTGTTCCATAGTCTTATTCACAGCTTTACAAAAATAGTTGTTCACCTTCATATGTGCGCCTTCCTTATCTTTAAACCAGATAAGGTGTGGAACGCTGTTGATTGTAGAATCCAGATAATTTCTATTCTGCCAGAAGTCCTTAGCCATCTTATAAGTCTCCTGCCATTTTCTAAAACGAAACTGTATCTCTTCGTCAGAAAGCGGCAGCAGCCATATGTCAGTAATTTCGGAACCACCCCGTTCCATAAGCTCCTGAATCTGCTCTTTATGTGCAAGTAGGAGCAATTCAGCTTCTTTCTTCTTATGAGAAAGAAGCATATAAAGTGCCTTCACAGCATCCGGCCCACTCATATCTATCACGATTACATCCGCCTGCTTTACCAGTGTTTCCTCCGGTTTCAGACTCTCCGCGAATTTATGTGTAAAATGCGGAAGCGGCGGTATTTCTTTCAAATTCTTTAATAAAACATCCGAAGCCCCAATCAGATAAAAACATATATTACAATGATACATAACAATCCTCCGTACACCATAAGAATCATTTTTATCTCAATTATATTAAAATTCTATAGTATTTGCAATTCGTTAAAAAGCAACAAGGGGTATATCCATACCCCTTGTCTGTTATAATCTTTTTGCCGATTATTTATGATTAGCTCAATGCATCAACCAGTCTCTTAAGTGCTGCTAATGCTTCATCCGGAAGTTTATCATATCCTTCCTTCTTTGTAGCAAAGTCTTCAACTGCTTTTACACGAGTTTCCATAGCGCTCTTAAGCTGTGCCTTATAATCAGCATCGCCAAGATCAGCCTTGAAGTTCTTGAAGCCTTCTGTCTGGCCATCCCATGTGTTCATGATCTCGATATCTTCAAAAGGTCCCCACTGCTCGAACTGAGCCTTGCCTTCTACGATTGTCTCAAGGATTCCAAGAGTATCTGCAGGTTTAACCTTCTCACCCATGAAGTCGCCTGTATTAACGATATAGCAAGCTACGTTCTTCTCTTCTACTAACTTCTTAAACTTATCATAGTCGTTAACCAGAGGATATGTTCTGAACGGGTTAGCATAAGGCACGATACGGATTGCATTAAGGTCTGTACCTGCTGCAACACGCTCTGCTGTGGATGTCTTTGTTGCCAGTGTAGCACCCATAACAGATGCTAAAGCTGCACCTTTTAATTTTACTACCGGCGGAATCGTAGGATCTTTCATGATCCAGAAGATTGCGTTAACCGGAGCATCAATCTTATCTACACGGTTAGGAGACCATAATTTGGACTTAATCGCACGACCGTTACCATTTCTGATATCCTCTGTAACAAGCTGAATCTTGCCTTCGCTGTCCATTGTACAAGAGCAGTTCTGCGCAGATAACAGATACTCATTATCAGGACATCCTGTAGGATAATCTGCTGTCTTATCAAAATAAGTAGGCTCAAGCGCTACAGATGCACAGGTATCTGTGTTGATGATGAATGCATCATCATGAAGCACCTTAATCTCATACTTGCCGCCATGCTTAGCATGTGTCAATGTAGATTTACCGGAACCTGACAGACCGTATACGGATGCAACGAACTTAGAACCATCCTTAAGCAGATACTCTTTCTGTCCGCCGTGGCAGGATGCATAACCGTTTCTGTTAGCAAGCGCCCAAGCCATTGTCAGTGTACCTTTCTTGTGCTCACCGAAATATTTCATACCGAGAATTGCTGCACAGTTCTCATTGGTATCGAAATAGCAAAGTGTAAGAGGATCGCTCAAGCAGCTGTAATCTACATCAGGAGCCTCATGAGGAGCCCACTGAGGATCGGAGAAGATATAGATATCAGGCTCTTTGCCGTCTCCTACCGGTTTGGAGTTCTTGTACATCTTAACGTACTCGTCAGACATATACTGGAAATTGATCATCCAGTTATACAGTAAGTTCTCCTCTCCTTCCGGAATCAGAAGGTGAGCTTTTACCATAAATTCAGGATCAAGACCTACGAAACACTCTGCATGATACATTGTTTTCCAACGTGTCTCATAGATTGCGTCCATAACTACCTTGTCAAGCTTTGTAGCGTCTACTCCGGGTTCGCCTTTGATACGGCGTGCTGCTGCGTAACGACCTGTTACAGCGCCATCATTGAACAGAAGAACCTTTGCATCAGCAGGAAGACCAAATGTCTCACCACTCTTAACCGGCATGTCTGTTACAACCGTACCGGGTGAATTTTTAGCTAATTCATAAGCTTCTCTTAATGTGTTAACTTTTACTACGTTGTTTCCGTAGAATGCTGCCTCGATGATAGAACGGGTCTTGGAAAAACCAACCTTGCCGGCACCAATCTCGGAAATGGGATAATACGCTTTTGTTGCCATATTATGTTCTCCTCCTTAAAATTGTATTATTTAACGAAAGATGCTATATCTTCCGCCACATGCATGATATGTACGGAACGCCCGTACACCGCTCTAATTATCTCAAAACCGCCTTTAAAAGTCAATAATGAAATCCATTTCCTTGGTAAAATTTAGTCTTTCAATAGTCCTACCGCTCTGGATGTTCCAATCCTGTCGCATCCCTCTGCCACAAATGCTTCCAGATCCTCCAGCGTGGAGATGCCTCCGGCTGCTTTAATCTTGACATTATCCCCGATATTATTCTTAAAAAGCCGGATGTCCTCTATTGCAGCGCCTCCTGTACCAAAACCGGTGGAAGTCTTAATATAATCGGCTCCCGCATTTGTCACCGCCCTGCACATGGCAATCTTCTCATCTTCTGTCAGATAGCATGTCTCAATGATCACCTTGAGGATATGATCACCACATGCCTCTTTGAGCGCACGGATTTCCTCTTCTGCCTCATCATACATACCGTTCTTAACATGGCTGATATTGATCACCATATCGATCTCATGTGCACCATCCGCTATTGCCTGCTTCGTTTCCGCAAGTTTTGCCTCTGTCACAGAATACCCCAGCGGAAAACCAACCACTGTACAGATGTTGATCTTATCGCCGTAAGTATCATGGATTCTCTTGATATAAGTGGGTGGCACACAGACGGACGCCGTCTGATTTTCAATCGCCTCATCGCACAATTTCACGATGTCCTCCCAAGTTGCAAACGCCTTTAGCTGAGTGTGATCCACACGCTGTAAGATTTCTTTTTTATTCATTTTCTGTATGTGCTCCTCTCCTGATTTAATATTCCGGCAAACTCACCTCTCCTGATTTCCGGACAGTCATACTCTTTATTTATATCATTGTAATACTATTCCCTGTAAAATACCAGCAAAAGAAAAAAAGTGTATAATCGTATAAAAAACATTATTTTTAAATATATGAACATTTTTTGAATAATGTTAAATCTTTCTTAAATTACCGATTTTTCTTGTTTCACACTTTTCGTTCATGTTATGATAACAATGTATATGAGAGAAAATGGAAAATGAAAAATATGAAGGGAGGCACCTATCATGGAACAGAACAGTTTTTCTGAAATCACACCCGAAATTATACGACTTGCAGGCTTAAGTGAGCAAGCCGGTATTATAGATACCGAATTATTTACAAAATATGATGTCAAACGCGGTCTGCGCGACCTAAACGGTAAAGGCGTACTCGCAGGTCTTACCAATATTTCCGATGTACGTGCAAATAAGATTGTTGATGGCGTTCAGGTTCCCACACACGGGAAGCTTTTTTATCGTGGTTATAACGTCAAAGATCTTGTGGAAGGTTTCGCCGGCGAGGACCGCTTCGGTTTTGAAGAAGTCGCATATCTTCTTCTCTTTGACAAATTACCGGACAAACAGGAACTTAATTCGTTTTCCCGTCTGTTATCCAGCTACCGTTCTCTACCCACCAGCTTTGTACGCGATATCATCATGAAGGCTCCCAGCAATGATATGATGAATACACTTGCAAGAAGTGTCCTGACTCTTTATTCTTATGACGACAGGGCTGACGACACTTCCCTGCCCAATGTACTGCGCCAGTGTCTGCAGTTGATTGCTCTATTCCCCATGCTGTCTATTTACGGTTATCAGGCATACAGCCATTACCACAACGGGGAAAGTCTTTACATACATCAGCCGCAGGCAGAACTATCCAATGCCGAAAATATCCTGCATATTCTGCGTCCGGACAGTAAATATACGCCTCTGGAAGCTAAGATACTTGATATTGCCTTGATCTTACATATGGAACACGGCGGCGGTAACAATTCCAGTTTTACAACACATGTTGTTACTTCTTCCCTGACGGATACCTATTCTGTCATCGCTGCCGCGATCGGTTCTCTGAAAGGTCCCCGTCACGGCGGCGCCAATATCAAAGTTGTACAGATGTTTGAGGAAATGAAACGGGAAGTAAGCGATTGGAGCAATGAGGGACAGGTAGCGGACTATCTTGCCAAACTTCTCCACAAAGACGCTTTCGATCATGCTGGTCTGATCTACGGTGTAGGACACGCCGTATACTCTAAATCTGATCCGCGTGCTGTTATCTTTAAATCCTTTGTGGAAAAACTCTCTGAAGAAAAAGGGCTTCATGACGAGTTCTCACTCTACTCTTTAGTAGAACGGCTTGCACCGGAGATCATCTCCAAAGAACGTCCCATCTACAAAGGTGTTAATATCAACGTGGACTTCTATTCCGGCTTCGTATATAACATGCTGAATCTTCCCATGGAGCTCTATACCCCGATATTTGCTATCGCCAGAATCGTCGGATGGAGCGCACACCGCATGGAGGAGCTCGCCAACAATGGTAAGATCATCCGGCCAGCTTACAAAACAATCTGCACGGAAAGAGATTATGTAAAAATGGACAAAAGAGATGCTTAAAAGCATCTCTTTTTATTTCTGTTTATCTTTCCTATTCTGTTTACTCCATTGAGGCATATATTTTTTCTGCCCTCGTGAAAATGCAACCGTATACATGACAAGCGCCGCAAATATCAGTACAATTCCCACCCATGTAAGAGGCTGGGAATGAATATAATAATCATTAACCAGATGTATTACGGAAGCAATACAGATCATCACACCGGTCAGAAGGATTTTCTTATACATATATTCAATATATCCCGCTTTGTCAGCAATATCCTTCTCATTCGCATTCTTGCTCAGCATAACGTTTGCCGCAATCGTATTACGCTTCTTCGCGGCTATAGCTGTATAGATCAGATAGATTCCACTTGCAAGAAACAGAAAATCTATCATTCCTCCCATACCCATCTTACTTATTCCTCCATCTCCCAGATTACATCTATTCTGTCAAGAAGATCCTGCGGCTCAAACGGTTTCCTGATAAAATCAGCCGCTCCCAACGCTAATCCCTTCTCTTCACTTGACTGTCCGCTGTCAGCCGTCAGAAAAATAACAGGAATATCAGCCGTCTTGGGATTATCTTTCATGCGTTCTATCACCTCATAGCCATCCATATCTTTCATACAGATGTCTAACAGTACCAGATCCGGAATCATGGCATTCAGACATTCTAGTGCCCTTGCTCCAGATTTTGCCATGGTCACTTTGTACTTATCCCTTAAGATAAGCTCTATGCATTTAAGGTTGGTGGACACATCATCAACTAACAGAATATGTTTCATGGCTATGAACCAATCCCCAGAAATTTCTTTACAACTGCCTTCATTTCCGTCTTATCACAGACATTGTCATGAAGGACAGGCGCTGTTCTGATCTCTTCTATCGCATTAGGCACTGCCACGTTCCCGATTTTGGAAAGTTCGTCCACCAGATCAAAATCTGACATGGCATTATATTTTGTGTCAATTGCGTTCATAACATTTCTTGTAAACTTGAAGGGACTTGCCGTAGATGCTATTACTGTTGTAGTCACATCTTTCGTATCTTCTACATATTTCTTATACACTGCACTTGCCACCGCTGTATGCGTATCCAATATGTATCCCGTACTCTCATACAACTCTTTGATCCGTTCTGCAGTCTCCTTTTCATCGGCATAATTCCCATAGAAATCTGCAAGCTGCTCTTTCATCTGCTCCGTAATTTCATAGCTGCCGGTCTCAGACAATGATTTCATCAAGGAAGCATTTTTCCCGGCATCATTACCGGCAATGCGATAAATCAGACGTTCCAGATTGCTGGAAATCAAAATGTCCATGGAAGGAGAACTTGTCAGAACAAACTCCCTGTTCCGGTCATATTTGCCACTTATAAAGAAATCATACAAAACCTTATTCTCATTAGAAGCACAGATTAGTCTGCCGATTGGCACACCCATATTCTTAGCGTAGAACGCAGCAAGAATATTTCCGAAGTTACCTGTAGGCACTACAACATTAATTTTCTCACCGTCGCTGATCTTGCCCTCTTCCAGTAACTTCGTATAGGCATATACATAGTACACGACCTGAGGCACAAGACGTCCAATGTTAATGGAGTTTGCAGATGAAAACTGTAGTCCTGCATCCGCCATCTCATCCCTCAATTCCTGATCGTTAAATAATGTCTTCACTCCGGTCTGCGCATCATCAAAATTCCCCCGGATTCCCACTACAAAAGTATTATCACCCTTCTGGGTCACCATCTGCTTCTCCTGTATAGGACTCACACCGTCCTTGGGATAAAACACGATGATCTTCGTCCCTTCCACACCCGCAAAGCCTGCTAAAGCCGCCTTGCCCGTATCCCCGGATGTGGCTGTAAGGATAACGATCTCATTCTCCACATGATTCTTCTTCGCCGCAGTAATCATCAGGTGCGGAAGAATAGATAGCGCCATATCTTTAAAGGCTATGGTTGACCCATGAAACAGCTCTAAATAATATGTACCCCCGGCTTCTACAAGCGGCGCGATCACCTCCGCGTCAAACTTGGAATCATATGCACGTTCAATACAATTTTTAAGCTCGTCCTGTGTAAAATCTGTCAAAAAAAGTCTCATTACTTCATACGCAATCTCCTGATAAGACTTTCCTGTCAATTCGCGCATAGAATACTCAAGCGCCGGAATATGATCCGGCACAAACAAGCCTCCATCATCTGACAATCCCTTCAAAATCGCCCAAGAAGCCGTGACCTTGCTCTCATCGTTTCTCGTACTGCTGTATAATACACCCATCTTATCTGTCCATGCCTTTCAATCATATTCATCGCACATTGTAACACACAATTCCACGGTGCGCAACAGCCCATATTATCATTTCTCCAGTAATTTCCCTAATAAAAAAATTCATGGTTCCCGTAAGCGAACAATCTCGTTAATTTTCTATCAAACCATTGCAGCTTCTCAGAATCTGCCTTCTCTCTCGCACAGAAATACAATGCTCCCTGAGAAATATCCTCGCCATATAGCGCACGCTCCACTGCTTCCTTCGTATCTTCACTTACCTTAACACTCTGGTATCTGCCATCTACAGTAGGTGAGAACTGCGCGATTCCCTGCTCTTTCTGCATCACGACTTCCCACACTGTATTCGGAAAATTCTCACTGTTTACCCTGTTCAGCACTACGTTTGCCACCAACAGTTTACCGTCCTGATCTTCCCCGCCGGCTTCCGCCTCCACGATACGCAACAGAGCTTCCTGATCCTTGTCCGACAAATGATACTGCATCGTCTGTTCCAGCACTTCATAATCCACTACTCTTTGTCCTGAAGAAACACTGGATATCATTTCTATAAAGCTGTGTTTATCTTCCGCCATAGTCTCGTCCAAATATTCCATTCGGAAAGCGGGCTTAGCTGCGATCCGATTGATCTTCAGCTCTCTGGCACACACCCATGATGTAACAAACATCATGCTCGCCAGAAGAAGCCCTGTCATATATTTCTTGTACATTTTTCCTCCATTCTATAATAGAATTGTTACAAAAGTATTTTTTACATGTTAATATTCTATACAGGATACAGGAAAAATATTTCTGAATTTGTTTTTTTTCTCAAAAATGGTACAATCATATAAAAGGAGGATACACCATGGAACAGCAGTTTCCCGGCGTATATACGGCAAAACGCAAGGATGGCAGCGTCTACTGGCGCGCTTCATTAACTTATCGCAATAAACACATCAGTCTGGGAAGTTTCGACAGTGCCGAAGCCGCGCATCAGGCATATCTGCTTGCCGGTTCTCTTCTTGGTAATTCTTCTTTTTCTCTAAACCACTATCAGACTGATTCCCCGCTTTCCTTTGACAAATGGGTCAGTCTGCTCAATTATCGTGACAATGGCATCTACTTTGCTACGCCAATCTATATAAGACCTAAGTTTTTTTATTACTATTTTACTCCCTCGGAATTTTTTATTTTTGATACGGAAGATCTGTTTTACTACTCCTCCCGTAAGATTTCCCGCAGAGGCGGTCACTATTTCGTCGCCGACTACGGAATGCAGGTGAATATTATGAGCCGTTACGGCATCAAAAACTATGCAGTGGAGGGCAGAGACTATCGTTTTATAAACGGAAATAATCAGGATCTGCGCTATGAAAATATTGAGATTATCAATCGGTATAACGGCGTAAATGCCATAGAGGACAAAGGCAAAATACGTTATCAGGTAAAGATCCATGTAAAAGGTAATATAAATGTAGGAACCTACGATACTGAAATGGAAGCGGCGGTCGCGTACAACAAAGCCGTAGATCTACTCAAAAAAGCCGGCGTAGACAAAGCTTACATTCCTAATTATATGGAAGGAATGTCGCCCGCCGCTTACGCCGACTTATATTCTTCTATCAAAGTATCTTCCGGAGTCAGACACTATCGCTGTGAATAGCCGATAAAACAAATATTTAAATTAGCATCTCCTTTGATACCATTCAGGACACCTTTCGTAGAGTACTGCCACATGGCATATTGATACGGATAATCCGGAATGTCCTCTTCCTGTGTAAGCCATACATCATAATTTTGCAGTTTTGCCAGATCGACCTCCTTGATCAGCCACTCCTTGTCTCCGTAGATCATCGGTACATATCCTGCCGCTTTCACACCGTCCAAAAAGAAAGTCGCTATTGATGTTTTCTCTTCCCTGCTTAATCCGTCGATTCTTGCCTCGTCATTGGCTACAAACTCCATATCAAAAGCTACCGGATACTTAACGTGTGCCCTGTATGGTTCCAAGTTCTGAACTATGAAATTAACTTCCTCAATCGCCTCATCCTGATTAATCGCCTGAGAATAGAAATAAACGCCTACATCTAAGCCTTCTGCGATCGCTCCCTCGATATTTTCTTTAAAATTCTCATCTAAAGTAATCTGTCCGCTGCTGTAACCCCTGCCGCCGAGACGAATCATCACATAATCTACGCCTGCTGCTTTCAGGCTGGCGAAATTAACATTCCCTGTCTGCTTAGAAATATCTGTCCCCACATAGGAAATCTTCTTTCCGTTCTCCATGTAACGCTTGAGACCGGCTTTATCCTCCATTTTGGTAAAATCGTAAGTACATTTATTCAGATACGGACTGATCAGCACCCACTCGTCCGTACCATCCGGATTTGTGACAAGCGTATGTTTGCCGTCAGTAGAAGGATCATTGAGTGCCTCCTGCTCTTCCTGTTCCCGCTGTTCTTCCCGTTCCTTCTCAGCTCTCTCTGTAAAAGTATTTTGAACAGACTTATCTGACACAGCCGGTGTTGTGGAACTTGACGGTTCCTCTCCGTTTTCCTCACCTTCCACCGGATACATGTCCCAGAAATCCAGATCCTCCGCCCGCAGCTTGCGCTCTGGCGCCTCAAGTTCTTCCGTTTCCCCGGCTGCCGCTTCTTCCTGCTGTTGCTGCTGCATCTCTTTTAAATAATCACTTCCGCTTTTTTGCTCATTATTGCTTTTCAACAACACAAACAATAGAACAAGCATAAATGCTGACACACCGACAACCATATAAAAAACCGGAAGTCCTCCTCTTCCGGACTCTTCCTCTCCAGGTAATTTCATATTTTCACCCTTCCTTATATATTAACATTATGCTTCTCATATTATATCTATCATAATGCGAAAATACAAGCCTCGTGATTTCTTTTATATCCATTTTGACATCTACATGATAAAATATAGATTATAATATTTCAATATTTTCGAAAGGAACCCGCATAATGCGCGATAAACACCATCTTCTTGTATTGACTATATTAGTCATTATCTTCCTGACAGGATGCACCCACACAGCAGAACCTGTCTCGCAAGTGGGATTTTATCTTGATACAGTGGTACAGATAACTTTATATGACACAGGAGACAGTGAATTCTGTATCAAAAATATTCAGGAGTGTTTTACACTGATCGACAATTACGAGCATCTATTCAGTGCGACACTGGAAGGTTCCGACATATGGAACATTAACCATAGCGGCAGCAGAGGTGTAATTGTCTCTGATGATACTGTCAGCCTGCTTCAAACTGCCCTATACTACTCAGAACTTTCTGACGGCAAAGTTGACCTTACCGTTCTGCCTCTGAGCAGCTTGTGGAATTTCGGTTCAGAAGGCAGCTCACTTGTTCCTGACGATACTGATATACAGGAAGCCGTATCGCATATTGATTACCATATCGTTGAACTGGACGGCAATTTGGTGACGCTCACCGATCCCTATGCATCCATCGACCTTGGTTTCATCGCCAAAGGATATATTGCCGACCGCCTGAAAGAATATCTTCTGTCACAGGGCGTAGAACATGCCTGCATCAGTCTGGGCGGAAATCTGATCACCATCGGCAATAAACCGGACGGACAGCCTTACCGCATCGGAATCCAAAAACCCTTTGCTGACGAAGGTGAGACCATTACGGCTATCGATGTGGCCGATTTTTCCGTTGTCTCTTCCGGTATCTACGAGCGTTACTTCTATGAAGATGATATTCTCTATCATCATCTCCTAGATACACAAACCGGCTATCCTGAGGACAATAATATAGCAGGTGTGACCATTCTGGCTCCCACCTCCACAGAAGCGGATGCCCTGTCTACCACCTGCTATTTTCTCGGCATTGATGCCGGCATGGAACTGATTGAATCACTGGACGATACTGAAGCGCTCTTTATCACGAAGGATGGAACGCTCCATCGTACAAGCGGATTCCCGCAATAAACAGTTTGCCGAGTTTGCGAAGCAAATCTTAATTTTGTATTCTATAGGAAATTGCGACAGTGTAACACCTTGAGGGAGAATGCGAAGCATTCTCTGAATCGTCGCCGCTGGGCGGCGATTTATTATACCCGAACTTCTCCTGCCAGAACCTTCTTATAATCCTCCAGATTCTTCTGTAGCAGCGTCGGTGTATCCAAACCGTAAGGACACTTACTCTTACACTGATTACAATGGATACAGTTCTCGATCTTCATCATCTTCTCCTGCCCCTCCGGGCTAAGATGCCCTGCAGACGGTGACCGTCTCAGAAGAAGTGACATTCTCGCACAGTTGTTGATCTCGATTCCTGCCGGACACGGCATACAGTAGCCACACCCTCTACAGAAATCTCCTAGGAGTTCCTCTCTGTCACGGCGAATCACTTCGGCAAGCTCTTCCGTCATCGCCGGCGGATTATCAATATAAGATAAAAATTCATCCAGCTCTGCTTCTCTCTGTACACCCCAGATTGGAAGTACATTGTCATACTGTGCCAGATAAGCATATGCCGCCGCGGAATTATTGATCAGTCCGCCGGACAATGCCTTCATGGCGATAAAGCCCATATCAGCCTTTTTACACTTATCAACCAGCTCGATATCCTTATCCGTTGCCAGATAACAGAACGGAAACTGCAACGTCTCATACAGTCCGCTGTCAATTGCCTCATGCGCCACTGCCAGACGATGATTCGTGATGCCGATATGGCGTATCTTCCCTTGTTCCTTCGCCTTAAGCGCCGCGTCATACAAGCCGCTCTCATCTCCCGGTTTCGGACAAAAAGCCGGATTATGGAACTGATATATATCAATATGATCTGTTTTAAGATTGGTCAGACTGGTCTCAAGATCCTGCCAGAAACCTTCCGCATTCTGCGCCCCGGTCTTCGTTGCAATAAAAACTTTCTCCCGCATTCCTTCAAAAGCAAGCCCTACCTTATGCTCACTATCCGTATACCATCTCGCCGTATCAAAAAATGTAATTCCATTCTCGTATGCTTTCTTAAGCAGATGCACCGCCTCATCATCGGTTATCCGCTGAATCGGTAATGCGCCAAAAGCATTTTTATTCGTTACTATCTCTGTTTTACCAAGTCTGACTGTCTCCATACATTCACCCCTTCTATATATCATTGCCCGACCCAAAGCCGGAACCGTCATATTTTCCCAGCGTACCGGTCAGCCCACACCAGTTACATGTAAATTTACCGGCACCTCCGTTATGACAGCTCAATTTTCCACAGTTGCAGACAACAAAATCCATTGTTTTGCAATAGGGACATCCCGGATAGCCGTCATCCGGTACAAGATTGCCGACAATCTTTGTTTTGTCATAATTTTCCCGCTTTGCAGATGCTTCCTTTACCGGAAAAGCCCATGTATATTTCCAGCTGTCTCCCAGCCTTTCAAAACGTACTCCATATGTTCTTCCGCCTTCTTTACACTTACACAGTGCAATTCGGGCTTCCATTTTTTCAGCCACGGCAATCCTCCTTTTCAAAGTACGACACCGGCAGTATCACTCACAATTCCGACCATCGTAATAGGCAAAAAGCGCCGTAATATCATCTCCGCATCCTAACTCGCTCGTTTCACTAAGCCATGTTTTCAGATGATCGGACACCACCTTTACTCCGTGCTCATTAAGCATTGTATAGTAATCGTTACAAGTCTTTCTAAATTCATCGTCATTTGTGAAGCTGTTTGCTAATCCATCTGAGGAGAGCATATACATAACAGGCTGCTGCTCATCTTCTTCCTCTTTTTTCACAAAAGTGATCACCTTTTTCCATGACTCTGCCTTACTGAGCGAATGCGTCTCCGTCCCCAGAATTTTATCCGCCTCTATAATATTCTGTACGCCCGTCTTAGACACTTTTACAATATCTCCGTCGCCAAGCTGGAAGGCAAAAAGAAATTCATTTGTGATTACAAGTCCCAGAAGTGTGCTGCCATACATCTTATAGATTGCTTCTTTATCTTTATTGTTTTCCGCATCCAGAATTACTTCCCGTTTGCAGTTGGCATGAATCTTTAATATTCTGCGCTTCCATTCAGCATCGATTGCCTGTGCCACTTTCGTATCGCCTTCACGTTTCAGAAACGTCATAAGAAGCTCCGGCTGTCCGTCGTAAGTTTCCAGATAGTCGCCCAGAATTTTGCAAAATACATTCACCGCCACATAGGAGCCGGTCTTACTGTACGGGCAGGAATCACTTCCATGTCCGTCTGCCACCGCCAATATGACTGTGTTTTCGTTCTTTTCCACCTTTTTCAAGCTGTCCTGACATTCTCTGCCCATTCTGATATGGGATGCTCCCTGCACAGATTCCCCGAATACACTTCGTATCATATGCAACGTCCTTTCTACCAAACATCACCTTCCTGAATGTCATCAAGATCAGGGATTCTTCCGCCCATGTCCACGATTACCGGATTTGCGCTGCCATCTCCGGCTGTCCCTTCATCGTCCATTGCAACGCTCGCGGGCGCTGAAACAAGAGATGCAGCAGTAGATGCCCACTTGATCATCTTCGTGAGCGCCGCCGCATTGTTCGCCTGCAAAACCAGCTCTTTATTTCCTGTAAACTCTTCCAAAACGTCATCGTCCGCATCCTGTCCGATAGAAATTGCTATCTTTACGGCTTTCTTTCCCCATGGAAGTTTTTTGAGTTCCGCAAGTGATTTCTTATAATCATCTGTAGGCTGTCCATCTGACAACAGCACCAATACGGGCGGTAACGCTCTGTCTGACATTGGCGGAATTGTAAGCTGCGCCGATAAAAGTTCAAATGCCTTCCCTAAATCTGTTACACCTTCCGCTTCCAAGTCATCCCATGCAAAATCTTCCACATTTACCGGACTGCTCGTCACCCATGACGCGCCCGTGGAAAACTTTAAAGTACGGATCAAAAGCTGGGCATTCGGATTATTCTCCGCCGCCGAAACCATCTCTGGTATTGTTGACTGAATCGCATGATTCACCGTACCGATCTTCTCACCAAACATGGAGCCGGAACAGTCCACGATCCAAAAGAAATGTAAAGGTCTGCTCGCCAGTTCTCCTCCCGGTCTTTTCAGTCCTGACATAGTATTTCCTCCTTAATATCGTGCGCTCGCACATCTAATTTGTTGTGTTCTGGCATACTGCATTGCATAAGAGCCAGCATTGCATAAAATAGTAAGGTCTTCCCGCCTTTCCTCAGGTTCCCCGAATGTCTGCAGGAATCCGTTTCCTCCTTTTCCGCCGCCGATTTCCACTACGGAATCCGGTATATAAATGCTTTCCAGATTTTTACATCCTGCAAAAGCGCCTTCTTCGATGCTCATCACACCCTCCGGCAGATCAATGTTTTTTATCGATTCACATCCTTCAAACGCCGATATTCTGACAGCTTCCAAGTCTCGCGGAAGTACCACTTCCTCAAGACTTTTGCACCATTGAAAAGTACTCTTGTGAATCTCCTTTAGCTTAGGCGGAAGCACGGCTTTTTTCAGTTTCCCGCAGCCTGCAAAGGTGTTCTCACCAACATATCCTACACGATCCGGTATCTTGATACTCTCTAAGGCAGTATATTCAAAAGCGCCTTCCAGCTTGGTCATACTGCCTAGTATTGCCGGACATCCCGTCGGGTCTGTCGTTCCGATACGCCTCAAAGTGCTCGGCAAAACCGCCTCTTTGAGCCTTTTACAGTTCAAGAACACCCCATTCCCCAGAACTTCTATCCCTTCTGAAATAATGATCTGCTCAATTCCGACGCATCCTTTGAAAGCATGATTCCCAACCGCAATCACTTTTTTCCCTTCTATGACATTGGGAATGACTACAACGTCCTCATCAAAATCGACAAACTTCAGAATCTTAAGCCCTCGCGGTGTTTCTTCACACTCGTATAAACTGTCGCTGTCAACTGCCTCCCATTCTTTCACGCGCTCATCTTCCGCCGCTCTCTCCTCCGGCGCGCCGCCATATCTAGCAGATGGCATATTATTATCCAGCTGCAGTCCCATTGCCTGCGCCCACGTAAACACCGCATTCTCTGCATTTCTCGTCCTTATGCCATATCCCTGCTCAACAGACTTAACAAACCGATGCATCACGATCTGGTCCATCTGCGTCAGCCCTTTCATCTCCGTTACGATGCCGTCGTCAAATACCATCAACAATGTATTTCTTTTAAGCCTGTCCTGCGGAAAATAATCCGAGAATAAAGCATGCAGTTTCTTTCTCTCCGAAAGAGCATCCGGATAATCCTGTATGATTTTTGCTAGAACTTGATAGTCTTCCATAACTAATCTTCCATAAAATAATCTTCTTTTCTTGATCAGCCTGCTCTGTTAATGAAACTCTCCTGTCAACTGTCCAAAATCAATCTTCGTATCTTTGGCAATCGCCGCTGAACGTCCTTCCGTTACAGGAATCTGCGTTCCATCCGCTTTGATATATGTCCAGTTATCCTTTGTCAGATTTCTAATCCCCCAAAGATTCGGGTTATTCGGATTCTGTACCACTTCTCCTGCCACGGTTTCCATATCATGCCCACCGTCTATATGATGTCTGTAAATCTTCGTATTAGCCATAAGCAGTATTGTGCTTCTGCCGATCACAAGTTTAGATGGAACAGGCACCGGTTTCTGGCAATTCCAGCATGTATGCATAACACCGCTTGCTTCTTTGTGTTCATCGTAAAATATCTCCGAACCGCAGCTTGGACAGATCATTATCCCTGACATAAGATTGACGAATGTTTCCAGCCATTTACTTTCTGTTATTCTCCGGTTAGGCTGCTGTAAACCTACCGTAAATGACACCGTAAACAATTCTTTTAACTGCTGCGGATACAGATCCCAGAAAATAAGCGCATTATCCTGATATCCGGCAAGCGGACGATTGTCCTTATTGTCCGAATCAAAAATAAACAATGGGTCTGTTCCGTATAACTTGTTCATCGCATGAATATCCATACATTTAATCTGTGCTTCCCGTCTGCCCTCCAGCGGGTGATTCAGCATAAACATATAAAACAACAGCACCGCCAGTGAAAACAAATCTGTGTTTCTGGAAGGTTTCGCTTTACCTGTAACGATTTCTGGTGCCATAAACCGGGGCGTTCCATAAATACCGGTTTTCGCCCCGTTATAAGAAACATTATCATTATCGCATATGAGTACCTCTCCCGTATCCGGATCAAAAAAAACATTACCGAAAGAAATATCCCGATAGCTGTAGCCCTTTCCATGCAGTGCATTGTACCCTTTGGTCAGGTTATAAGCAGCCTTACACAGACAGTAAAAAGACGGCTCCGCCTTTCTTTTCATCATATCCACAATGCTTTTATAATTCTTCGGCCGAAGCGGCATAATATAGCCAAAAGACTCGCCATATGATGTAAAAATCATATCCTGCGGCCACAAAAAAGAGGTGTCCGGCGGTCCACTCTGAATCAGATTATCCAATATTTCTTTCTGATTCTTAGTCGCGGTATTTTTATAATACCATTTCAGTGCATATGTTTTGTGATTGGCAATTACTGAATACACTTCACCCTGCCCGCCGGCTCCTAACAGCTTATCAACCATATATTTGTTACCGCTTTCAGAGATAAGAGTTGTTCCGCTCTTTAACTGTCCATCCATAAAAAAGCTCCTCTCTTAGATGATTACTTTCTTCGGGCACTTCTCCTTACATGTACCGCATCCGGTACACTTCTCCTGATCGATCGTCGCATGGAAATCTTCAATCGTGATCGCATCTGCCGGACAATTTCTCTTACACAACTGACAGGCGATACATCCCACGTCACATGCCTTGATCGTAGCCGGGCCTTTCTCTTTGGAACTGCATGCAACCACATGTTTCGCATCATAAGGAATCAGCGTGATCAGATTCTTAGGACATACGGCGATACATTTGCCGCATGCTTTACAAGCCTCTTTGTCTACTACTGCCACGCCGTTTACCACGTGAATAGCGTCAAAAGGACACACTTTAACGCAGCTTCCAAAACCGAGACATCCGTCATTACAGGATTTCGGACCACCGTTAGGTACAAATGACAACATACGGCAGTCTTCGATGCCAGTATAATCGTAGTCCATTCTCGTACGTTCCCTGTCACCCTGACATCTGACAAAAGCAACCTGACGCACACTGTCACCAGCCTCTACGCCCATAATCTTCGCAATCTGATTACCGACTTTCTCACCGCCTACCGGACAGGCATTCACAGGAGCCTCCCCCTTAGCAATCGCCGCCGCCAGACCAGAGCAGCCTGCAAAACCGCATCCGCCGCAGTTATTACCCGGCAGGACGCCTAATACCGCTTCTTCTTTTTCGTCCACTTCCACTTTAAATTTGATACCGGCAATGCCCAGAAACAGCCCCACAAACAATCCCACTGCTCCTACAATCAGCGTTGCCGTCAATATTCCGGTCACACTCATATTCTTACCTCACTTTATATAAAATTGTACCGAATCATCCGAGTTTGCAAAGATGCGCAGCATCGCAGGCAATATCTCGTAATTAAGTTTTGCTCAATTTATAGTAACCCTGAGAATCCACAGAAGGCAATCGCCATCAATCCCGCTGTGACAAGGACAATCGGCATACCCTTGAAAGATTCCGGTATATCATTATAGGTCATCTTCTCTCTGATACCTGCCAGAATAACGATAGAAATTGTAAATCCTACCGCTGTGGCAAATCCGTTCACGATTCCGGTTCCGATACCATAATTCTTCTGTACGTTAGTGAGCGCCACACCGAGCACAGCACAGTTGGTCGTGATAAGCGGCAGATATACGCCCAGCGACTGATACAGTGACGGAATAAATTTCTTTAAGAACATCTCCACAAACTGTACCAATGCCGCTATGACAAGAATAAATACGATTGTCTGTAAATATGTAATGTCCAAAGGCACTAATATATATTTATAAATTGCACCTGCTACCGCCGAAGCCAGCGTAATAACAAATATGACAGCCACGCCCATACCCGTTGCCGTATCGGTCTTCTTGGATACTCCAAGGAACGGACACAAGCCAAGGAACTGACTTAGCACTACATTATTGACCAGTGAAGATGAAATCAAAATTACCAGTAATTCTTTAACCATTCTTCTCATCCTCCTTCGTCACTTTTTCGTCGTATAGTCTGTGCGTACATCCGCTGTCGGAGCAGTTCATACAATCCGAATTACAGCCGGATTGAATCTTAGACATATCTTTGCCCTTCTTCTCTCCGTTAATCTTCACTTTATTCTGAATCGCCGTCAGAAGCGCCAGCACGAAAAATGCTCCCGGCGCCATGATAAAGATACTTACCGGAACAAAGCTTTCAGGCATCACGTGGATTCCGAATAATTCACCCGCGCCCAGCAGTTCGCGCACCGCACCGATACAGGTAAGCGCCACCGAGAAACCAAGTCCCATACCGATTCCGTCAAACAGAGACGGCAGAACGGGATTCTTATAGGCATATGCCTCCGCACGCCCCAGAATAATACAGTTTACAACGATCAGCGGAATATAAATTCCCAACGCATCATACAGGAATGGCAGGAAACCTTGTAATAATAGTTCCACCACCGTCACGAAGGAGGCAATAATTACAATAAACGCCGGAATACGTACTTTATCCGGTATGATATTTCTAAGTAAAGAAATGAAAACATTACTCAAAGCAAGCACTACCATCGTAGTAAGTCCCATACCCAGTCCGTTTATTGCCGAGGTCGTAACCGCCAGTGTGGGACACATCCCAAGCATCAATACAAATGTAGGATTTTCTTTTATAATACCATTGACAAGACGTTCTTTTGCACTATTCATTACCACTACCTCCTCCCAATTTCGTCTGGAAATAGTATAAACCTGCATTGACTCCATTAGTCACTGCATTCGTGGTGATTGTAGCACCGGAAATCGCATCAATCTGGCTCTCCGATGTAGCACCACTCTTAGTATACTCAAACTTTTCTACTTGTTTATCAGCAAACTGCGGTTTCAATACTTCCTCTGCCCGCATACCAAGACCTGCCGTCTCCGAAATGGAAAGAATCGATATCCCATTCACTGTGCCATCCATACGGATGCCGATGGAAAACTGTATGTCTCCGCCGTATCCTTCCTTAGTCGTCACTGTGATCACATATCCCAGCAGATTACCGGATGCATCCGCTGCGCTCATCACTTCGTCGATGCTCTCCTGTGCATATCCGGCCTCTGTCCATCCGGCATCATCTGCCATCTCAACTTCCATTGTCTCAAAAGCTGCCGCATCCTGAAAGACTTCCTGACATGCCTCCTGCTTTGCTTTCGCTTCCTGTTGGGCAATAGGGTCTTTTGTAATCTGGTATACAAAACCGAGTACCAATCCGGCAACGATTGTGATTGCCAGCATGATTCCTGTGTTTTTCATCATTTCTTTCATGCTTTTTCTCCTCCTTTACCAAATGCTTTCGGAAGAGTGATCTTCTCAATAAGCGGCACCAGTAAATTGCCGATGATGATCGCGTAGGACACTCCCTCTGAGGAAGGTCCGAACAGACGGAAGATTCCTGTCAGAATACCAAGCAGGATGCCAAAGAGATACTGACCGTTCTTGGTAATCGGTCTTGTCACATAGTCTGTCGCCATAAAGAAAGCGCCAAGCATCAGACCACCTCCTGCCAGATGTGCGGAAATATATGCCGCATCCAGCCCGTGACCACCGAATATACTGATAAAAATCACGAAGCTTACTATGTAACTTCCGGGAATGCGGAGATCAATTATACCCGTTAAAATCAAGAAGCAGGCGCCAATCACGATTGCAATCATGGAAGTCTCTCCTATCGTTCCCGCAGTTTTGCCTATCACCATATTCAGGATATTCACATCCACGCCGCTCTTTAAGTCAGCAAGCGGAGTTGCGCCGGTATAAGCATCACAATCAAAATTAGTCATAATAGAAGTAAAAGAGATCAACAGAAAACATCTCGCTCCGAGAGCCGGATTCATGAAGTTCTGACCAAGCCCTCCGAATAACATCTTGACTACCAGAATCGCGAAAACGCCGCCAACAACGCCGATCCACCATGGTGCGGATACCGGAAGATTCAGCGCCAGCAGAAGTCCTGTCACCACCGCCGAATAATCTTCGATCGTTACTTTTTTCTTACATATTTTTTCAAAAACAAACTCGGTCAGCACTGTGGTCACCACAGTAATCACGATCGTGATTAATGCCTTTAAACCGAAATTATAAATTCCGAATCCCGCCGCCGGAAGAAGGCCAATCACTACAGCCAGCATAATATTGCTTGTTCCTGTCTTGGACCTGACGTGGGGATTGGAAGATACTTTCATTAAGTCACTCATATCCTTATTTGTGCTCCTTTCTTCCTACTTTTTCTTCTTTGCAAGCTGTATTTTACGCATGGATTTGATTGACTGTGTCAGCGGACGCTTTGCAGGACAAACGAAACTGCAGCAGCCACATTCAACACACTCCAAACCGTCAAGCGCCAAAAATTCTTCTTCTGCATAATTTTGTGCGTAAACCGCCAATTTGTTCGGAACCAGACGGCTTGGACACGCTTCAACGCACCTTCCACACTTAATGCATGCACTTGGTTCCATCCGGGATACATCATCCTCGGTCAGACAAAGAAGCGCCGATGCCGTCTTTGTCGTTGGCACATCAAGATCAAAAATACCGAATCCCATCATAGGCCCGCCGGAAACAATTTTGACAGGCTCTTTCTTAAAACCTCCTGCTTCCTCGATCAGTTCATGATAATTAGTACCGATTCTCACAATGAAATTACGTGGATCAGTCACTGCATCACCTGTCACGGTCACAATACGATTCATAAGCGGTTTGCCTTCATAAATGGCATGATAGATTGCTACGATGGTGTCCACATTGTTTACCACACATCCAGCATCTGCTGGAAGCATCGATGAATTGATTGCCCTGCCTGTAGTCGCATAAATGATCTGTCGTTCTGCCCCCTGCGGATACTTAGTCTTCAGCGCCTTGACGCTGATACGAGGCTCATCTTTTGTGAGTTCTTTTAATTTCTCTATACAATCAGGTTTGTTATCTTCTACAGCCAATATACCTCTGGCATTCTCAAAAAGCTGCAAAGAAACCTTTAATCCCTTAATCAGTTTCTCCGGCTCTTCAAGCATTCTTCTGTAATCAGATGTAAGATAAGGCTCACATTCCGCACAGTTAGCGATCACATAATCAATCTTATCCGGTTCCTTCGGTGAAAGCTTGATAAAAGTCGGGAAACCTGCGCCGCCCATACCGACAATTCCGGCTTCTTTGATCCTCTCTATAATCTCTTCTCTGGACATCTCCTCTAGCGGCTTTACTTTCGGATACTCTACTTCTTCATACAGTCCGTCATTCTCGATAATAATGCTCATCACATTATCGCCGGTAACTACACGTCTCGGCTCAATCGATTTAACAGTACCCGATACAGTCGCATAAATCGGCGCAGACACGAATCCTCCCGCCTCTGCGATCTTCTGTCCGGTCAGTACATGATCTCCTTTTTCTACGATTGGTTTTGCAGGTGCTCCAATATGCTGCGATAACGGATATACCAGATCACCTTTTGGCAGTACAGCTTTGATAGGCTTATCCTTAGACAATTCTTTACCGTCATAGGGATGAATACCGCCTTGAAATGTTCGTTTTGCCATTTCTCCGCCCCTCTTTCCATATAGTATGATTGGATTCCCATATATTACTGTCCGGTATGCCCACACATACCGCTTACTGAATACGGGAATAATTCTCATCTGTTTCAACCTAATATTAAATATACTATTTTTCGACGAAAAAAACTACTGTTATTTCAAAAAATATGTTAGTATATACCTAAGTTATTTGTAGTGGGAGAACATTATGCGGACAATTAACCAAACTTTAGACAATTTTACAATCCAATATCCATTAGAGAAAATTGCACCTCTTGATAAACTGCTGTTCATTGACATTGAAACCACAGGTTTTACTGCCAAAAGCTCCTCTCTGTACCTGATCGGAGCAGCATACTTCTATTCTGGCCGCTGGCATATTAAGCAATGGTTTGCACCGAACTACGAGGACGAGCGGGCTTTGCTTGAGGATTTCTTTCCTTTTGCTAAAGATTTCACCCATCTGATTCATTTTAACGGCAACAATTTCGATCTTCCGTATTTACTGCAGAAGTGTGAAATGTATAAGTTACCTTATAATTTCGACAAATTTGAAGGAATCGACATTTACAAGCGGATCTCTCCATACAAATTTTTCCTGCATACCCCAAACTGTAAGCAGAAAACTTTGGAGGAGCTGCTCGGTATTGATCGGGATGATGTCTATAACGGCGGTGAACTGATCGGGTTATACCATGAATATGTTAAAAAACCTACCGAGGAAATATACCGTTTCCTTCTTCTTCACAACAGTGATGATATGAAAGGCATGTTACAGATACTGCCGCTTTTAGCTTTTTATGATCTGTTTAACTGCCCGCTTAAGGCTAAAAAAGTACAGTCCAACCGATACGTTGACTACCATGGGCATAACAAGCAGGAGCTCTTAATGAAGTTAGAACTTCCTACCCCGCTCCCGCTTACGATCGCAAACCTGTCAAATGGATGTTATTTCAGCGGTGAGGCAAGTGAGGGAATCTTAAAAGTACCGGTCTATGAGGAAGAAATGAAATATTTCTATTCTAACTATAAAGACTACTACTATCTTCCCGATGAGGATGTGGCGCTCCACAAATCCATTTCCTCCTTTGTGGATAAAGAACACCGCGTACAGGCGTCTGCCGCCACATGCTATACGCGCAAATATTCTACATACCTGCCCCAGTGGGACATATTTATGGAACCTTTCTTTAAGCGAGATTATAAAAGCAAAGATTTATTCTTTGAATTAACTGATGAAATCAAGAAAGACAGAGCGATGTTCTCACAATATGCCCAGTATTTACTCGGCAGAATGGCTAAAACCTATTAAAAAAAGTAAATTTACTTCGCAAATTAACTTTGCAAACTCGAAATAATGAGGGACACTTCTAATAAAGTGTCCCTCTAAATATCTTGTTATATCTATGCAGTTCTTGTTGCTACATTGGTCTCTGATAGAAGAAAGAGTTCTTCCGATCAAAACCGACTTCCTTATGATTGATAATCTGCTCCGTACTGCCAATAAACAGATATCCACCCGGTTTAAGGCTCTTCTGGAACTTACGGAAAACTTCATCCTTCGCTTCCTCAGTAAAATAGATAAGCACATTACGACACACGATCAAATGATAGTCTGTCGGGTATGTATCTTTCAATAAATTATGTTCTTTAAATTCTACTCTCGCCTTCACCTCATTAGAAATCTGGTAAGATGGTCCGATCTTCGTAAAGAATTTCTTCTTCAAATCATCCGGAACACCGGCAATACTCTTCTCTGAATATAATCCTGCTTTTGCCTTGGCAATAACCTGCTTATCCAAGTCAGTCGCATAAATCTTGATCTGATTCATCGGTAAATGTTTGGAAAGCGCCATTACAAGGGAATATGGCTCATCACCCGTAGAGCACGCCGCACTCCAAATCTTAAGGTTATTCCCGTAACGTTTGATCAAATCAGGGAAAATCTCCTGATCTAAAAGTTTCCACTGATCAACATTACGATAGAACTCAGATACATTGATCGTCAGATAATTTACAAACTCTTCAAACATGTTACGATCTGATTTTAAAGCAGCCACATATTTATCATATCCAACAACCTTATTTTTTGCAATCAGCGTATCGATCCGACGTTTCATCTGCTTCTCTTTATAAGCATTCAAATCAATCTTAGTCAAATCGAAAATAGCCTTTTTGAAATACTCATAATCATATGCCATAATCTTCACCGCCTGTTAATTATCTTAATTTTATTTTATAACTTATGCCTCTGTTTCCTCTTCGGCATTTTCGTTTGAGATCATTGCTTCTATGTCTACAGAAACAACATCTGCATCATCATCGGCTTTTTCTTCCTCCGGTTCGGGAGCAAACATAGCCTTCACGCTCAGACTAATCTTCTTGTCTGCTTCATTGAAATCAACAACCTTAGCCGTCACCTCCTCACCTACTTTAAGTACATCAGCAGGTTTCTCGATATGCTCTTTAGAAATCTGTGATACATGAAGCAGAGCGTCAATGCCAGCTTCCAATTCAATGAATGCACCAAAGTCTGTCATGCGTGCAACTTTACCGGTCACTACATTGCCAATAGCATATTTGCTTGCAGCATCTTTCCAAGGATTCTCATCCTCAAATTTAAGACTGAGCGCAATCTTCGTGCCGGAGATTTCCTTAATTAAAACTTTAACTGCATCTCCAACCTTAAATACTTTCTTCGGGTTCTCCACTCTGCCCCATGACATCTCAGAGATGTGAAGCAGTCCGTCACAGCCGCCAAGATCAATGAATGCACCGAAGTCTGTTACATTCTTGACTGTTCCCTCGACGGTATCGCCCTCTTTGATCGTCTCAAATAATTTCTTCTGTAATTCAGCTTTCTCAGCCATGATCAGCTGTTTTCTGTCGCCGATATAACGTCTTCTCTTAGGATTATATTCACTGATTACAAATTCAATCTCCTGACCTGCATACTTTGTCAGATCTTTCTCGTAAGTATCGGATACAAGGCTTGCCGGAATGAAAATTCTCACTTCCTCTACAACAACACTTAAGCCGCCGTCAAGTACCTGCGCAACTTTCGCTTTAAGTACCTCTCTGCTATTGTATGCTTCCTCAATTCTTTTATTGCCTCTGTCTGCCGCGAGACGTTTGTAAGTAAGGAGAACTTGTCCCTCACCATCGTTTACTTTAAGTACCTTCACTTCCATGGTATCGCCGGGTTTGGCAATGGTTGTCAAATCTACATTAGGTTCATTTGTATATTCATTTCTGGTAAGAACACCATCTGATTTATATCCGATGTTGAGTATGATCTCTTCCGGTTTCACATCAATAACGGTACCTTCAACAACCTCTCCTGTGTGTATTGTCTTAAAAGACTCTTCTAACATTTGTTCAAAAGTTAATTCTGACATAATTTTGAACCTCCTCGATAATATTGTTTGGGGTAGACGCCCCTGCTGTAATACCCACCAGTCGGACAGATTTAGGTAAATCCAAATGCAAGTCATCAAGTGTCTGTATAAAATACGTATTTGCACACTCCTGCATGCAGATCTCATATAGTTTCCGTGTATTAGAACTATGTTTGCCACCTATTACTATCATAACATCAACCTTAGCGGCTATCTTCCTAGCCTCGGTCTGTCGTACTTCCGTAGCGTTACATATAGTATTCACAACACTAACATTGTAACCTTTTTTCATGAAAATTTCAACCATATCTTGAAATTTATTGTAGTTAAATGTCGTCTGGGAAACAATACAAATCTCTTCATCCTCCCCACACACAAAATTATGAGCTTCCTCCAGCGACTCAATCACCGTTGTCGGCGCCGCTGACCACCCCATAGTTCCCTCTACTTCCGGATGTCCGACATTGCCGATAATAACGATCCGTTTTCCCTTTTTACTCTCTCTTTCCACAATATTATGAATACGTTTTACAAAGGGACAGGTAGCATCCACACATTCCAATCCCTGCGACTCTATCAGTTCATATACTCTTTTCGGCACACCATGGGAGCGTATCACCACGGTTCCTTCCGTGATTTGTTGAAGCTGCTTTTCTGTATCAATAACACGCACACCCTTCTGCTCCAGATCCTTCACTACTTCCTCATTGTGTATGATAGATCCGTATGTATAGATCGGCTTCCCCATATCAGCCTGCTCATATACCTGTTCCACCGCTCTTTCCACACCAAAACAGAATCCTGCATGTTCCGCCAGAATCACTTCCATAATCACTCTGCTCCCTTCACATCAATGCAATAACCGCATCCACTACTTCATCTATGCTCATATACGAGGAATCCACCAACGTGGCATCCTCTGCCTGCATAAGCGGAGAAATCTCTCTTGTCATATCCTGATGATCCCGCTCAATAATATCTTTTTCTATCGTGTCTATATCACACGAAACACCCTTTTGCGTCAGCTCTTTGTATCGTCTTCCGGCACGTACCCTGCTGTCCGCCGTCAGATATACTTTAACCTGCGCATGAGGCAGCACACATGTGCCGATATCTCTGCCGTCCATAACAACATCTTTGCTTGCCGCCAATTTCTGTTGTAACTTCACAAGTTTCTTGCGGACATTGGGATTAGGGCTGCTGACAGAAGCCATATTACCCACTTCCTCTGTTCTGATCAGACTGTTGACATTCTCACCGTTTAGATATACAATCTGCTCTCCATTCTCATAACCGATTGAAATATCTGCTTCCTCACATTTAGCATTGATTCGTTCCGTGTCTGACGGATCAATTTTTTCCCGCAGCAGATACAACGCCATGGCACGGTACATAGCTCCCGTATCCACATAAATGTATCCCAGTTTCTTTGCAATCATCTTCGCTATCGTACTCTTACCGGCACCTGCCGGTCCGTCAATGGCAATATTAAAACTCATACAATTTCCCTCTTCTTTCTCTCTGTGGCATTTATCTGACATTAATCTCAACATGATTCCGCATTCGGTATACTGCTTCCTGCAAGATGTCCTGTTGACCACGCGATCTGCAAATTAAACCCTCCCGTGACTGCATCCAGATCCAGCAGTTCTCCAGCGAAATAAAGTCCTTTTACCAGCTTAGACTCCATCGTTGACGGATTCACTTCTTTTACTTTAATGCCGCCCTGTGTTATAATCGCCTCCGCATAATCCCTGAGCCCTGTCACCTGAATCTTAAGCCCTTTGGTAATCTCCACCAGTCTGCTGCGTTCCTGTTTCGTAATCTCGTGGATTTTTTTCTCCGCGTCAATGCCTGACAGTTCAATCATCACAGGCGTCAGTTTCGCCGGATACAATCCTCCAATCACATTTTTAAACTGCTTGTTCAGATTTTGTTCAAAATCTCTTAGTATCCGCTTGTCCAACTGTTCTACAGTGAGTGCAGGTTTCAAATCAACTGAGACCGTAACCTGCTGTTTATCCTTACACTTACTGTAATAGCTGCTGGCTGACAACACTAACGGTCCGCTGATCCCAAAATGAGTAAAAAGCATTTCTCCAAATCCCTGCCATATCTTTTTGGTCCCGCAGGACATCGTCAGCGTAACATTCTTAAGAGACAATCCCTGCAAAGAGCTGCACCATGGTTCTCTGATTTCCATCGGCACCAGCGCCGGTACACACTCTTTCAGCGTATGACCAAACATCTGCGCCATGCGGTATCCGTCCCCTGTAGCTCCCGTCGTCGGATAAGACAATCCGCCCGTTGCAAGTATGACCGCATCCGCCGCAAGCCTCTCTCCGTTCGTAAGCAGCACCCCCGTCACAACACCTCCCTGCGCAGTCACTTCTTTGACGGCTGTCTTAAGCCGTACAGTAACTTTTTGCGCCCGCAGGAGCCGCTCTAATGCCGCTATAATATCTGATGAGTGATCAGATACCGGAAAGACCCGCTCTCCACGCTCCGCTTTCAGCGGACAGCCCGCCCTTCTTAGCAGTTCCATCATCTGCTTATTATCAAAATCATAAAATGCACTGTATAAGAATTTGGGATTGCTCACTATATTCTCAAAAAGCTTGTCCTGATCACAGGCATTGGTCACATTGCACCGCCCTTTGCCCGTAATAAACAGCTTCTTCCCAAGTTTCTCATTCTGTTCTATCAACGTGACATTATGTCCACATTCTGCGGCGGCGTACGCTGCCATCATGCCAGCCGCGCCGCCGCCTATCACGATCACACTTCCCATATTTTCTTCTTAATCTTCTTTCTTGCGTAACGAATAATTCAACATTGGTTCTTCGTCAATAAAATTGATCTCATCATTCAGATAAACCTGATAGTTATTCCATGCTTCTTCCAGATTCTTCAAATTCATCTTCACATCTTCCGGCCGTTTCAGACACATGGCTACGACAAGCGCATTAATCACACTAAGAGGCGCCACCAGAGAATCTACGATCGACACCATATCACTTCTGGCAAGCAAATTACACGACGAATACAGATTCATTGGAGAATGCACGGAATCCGTAACGGTGATCACCTTAGCATTCCTGTCATTGGCAAACTCCATTGCCTTTAGCGTACGCATGGAATATCGGGGGAAGCTGATACCGATCATGGCATCCTGCTCATCAATACGTATCATCTGTTCAAATGTCTCCGACACGCTTGTAGTCTTTAACAGTATCACATTCCCTCGAATCATATTCAGATAAAAGTGTAAGAAATCGGCTAATGGTTCACAGCTTCTGACCCCCATCACATAGACATTTTTAGCCTCCAGAATAATGTCCACCGCCGTCTCAAAGGCAACCGGATCAAGACTCTGTATCGTGTCCTGTATCTTCTCTATATCCGCCTCTAAGACAGAAGTTAATATCTCCGACTGCGTACTTTTGCCGTACTTTGCGCCGATCTTCTGCACAGAATTGATCTTATTCTGTACCCAATCCTCCAAATCCCGCTGAAACTCCGGATACCCACTATAACCGATAAACATCGCATAACGAACAACTGTAGACTCACTGACGCCCACCGTTTCCCCCAGTTTAGCAGCAGTCATGAATACTGCCTGATCATAGTGGTCATAAATGAATGCAGAGATTGCCTTCTGCCCCTTGCTCATCTTGCCATAATGCTCATTGATTCTTGTGATAATATCATAACGATTCTGTATAACCATGTTTTACCGCAAATATGTCCTTCCCTGTTCTCTGATACTTTCATTTTACATATTTATCGTTTCCCTGTATATCCTGCTGTTCCCTATACATTTAAGAAAGCTTTGTACGATTCCTCCAACAGCTTTACCGTATCTTCTTCCTGAAGATCGTAATCGCCTGTAAGAGACATACATGCTGACCCATGAATAAATATCCACATTCTCATAAACATACCGCTGGGATCTTTACAGCCATAAAATTTGGCGTTATTGATTTCCTTGACAACCGAACTGTTATCACCATTCAACAAATCATACAAGCTTTTGCCGTGACGGTTCTCCGCCATAAAAAGCAATTTAAATAACTGCTGCTCCTCTTGTGCAAACCGGATGTACGCAAGCCCCATATTCACAAAAGGCGTTTCATTTGTCTTCGGAAAGCTGTCATAGTAATCATGGAAGAACTCAATCGCTTTATTGTATATATCCTCACCCAGCTCTTCCATATTCTTATATACCCGAAAAATCGGCTGAGTAGAACATCCCGCTTTCGCAGCCAGCGTTCTCGCACTCACCTGTGTAACCCCGTCTTGTCTGGTCATCTGAAATGCCGCGTTTAATATTTCATCCTTTGTAATCGTCTCTTTTCTAGCCATAAGACATAACCTCTCTTGTGTAATAAAATATCTTCTTTTGGTAACATATG
>CAMXBD010000025.1 GCA_947179245.1 uncultured Lachnospiraceae bacterium
ATATAATGCAATGAACAAAGTAATAAAATACTTAGAAAGTTCAGTAATATATAATTCCATAAAATATTACTCCACGCCTCTTTTTAAATGCCCTGTGGTGTATGCCTCATACGGAAATTTCCTGCCTGCTAATATCTGCCGGCACTCTTTAGCAGATTCCACGGTAAAATCATAGCGTCGTACGTCCGCACCGGTCTTATCTACTTCACCCGATTGTAAATGTAAAGAATACGGTACTGAATTATAAATAATATTATAACAATGATCGCAGTTTATCTCCACCGGAAAATCCTTTCCGTAGCGGTCTTTGATCTGCCGGATCTGTCTACCATCACCACCTGCCTGACAACGTTTTGCAGTTTTTGTGATACAATTGGCAGTGATCATCATAGGGATTCTGCTGTACACGATCATGGCAGTATGCATTCCGATATTATCTGCAAATCGTACAAGTTGTCCAGCTTCTTTTCTGTTCAATTCGTACGGCAGAGTATATTCCTTGCTGCAGCGCGACCAAAAGCGGACAGCCTCACTATTAAAGGAGTACAATCCCGCATCGGGAACAGCTTCATAAGCTTCTCCTAAAGTTCTGACATAAGAAAATCCCTCAAGATTGCGCACCAAAAAACCTTTTATGAAAGCATGTGGTACAACAGCCTCTCTGAGTCTCTGCAAATAAGTTTCATCTCTTGCACGCAGCACATAGGGAAGAGCCAGATAATATTCTATATGATCATGTTCTTCCATGCACGCTGTAAGCTGCCCGCCGCATCTTAGATACAAGTCACTGTCTATATAGATTCTGCGGCATAGATGTTCAACCGCGACAGCAAATTGTTCGTAAGTAGAAATACATATGTCAATAGATGATGTCATAGTATCATCAGACCCCGTCATCATTTGAGGTGACATGACAGTCCGTTCTGTCTTTTCAGTTTTGTCTCTCTTTACAGGCAGTCCTTGCTGCATTATACATTGCTGTTCATAAGCCTCCACACCTTTTCGACGCAGTTCATTGAGTGCACTTACTGGCAAAAAAACATCGCCTTCCATCAGGACGTCACATGACGATACAGTCACACAGGAATTACCTGTCTTTACCATCTGCTTTATAATATTTTCCCGCTGTAAGGGCATCTTCTGTGCCTTCTCGGCCAGACTGCCATAAACTGTGACATCAATCCCAGCTTCGATATCATTGTCCGTGCAAGATTTTTCTTCGCCGCCACATCGTGTCTGCAGCGGTTTCTGTCCTGTAATGCGCAGGCGGATCGGTTCCCCTGCCTTAAGGTCCACCTGCATCCTTACAGGCTGTTTCTCAGGCTCCCGCAGGTAGGTTTCCCTGATCTGCTCCAAAAGTTTTTGATCGCTGCCTGCATAGCTTGGCTTATTCAAGGTAATCATTTCTCTGCCGTTATGCCGTTCATAATATCCGGTCTGAATCTCACTGCGGATATACAGGCTTTGCAGTTTCTGCATATCCTCTCGTTCCACATGATATGCTTCTAATCCTTTTTCCTCATACAGATCGATATATTTACGGTATATTGCTGTAACACCAGCGGCATATTCCGGCTTCTTCATTCGCCCTTCTATCTTAAAAGAATCGATTCCGGCTTCTATAAGCTGTGGAATGTATTCTATCGTACACATATCCTTGAGACTAAGCGGATAATCCACTCCCTCGATCTTATCCGTTCCTTCATAAATTTGATAGGGAAGTCTACAGGGCTGTGCGCATCTGCCTCTGTTACCGCTTCTTCCGCCCAATATGCTGCTGAATAGACACTGTCCTGAATAACAATAACACATTGCTCCGTGGATAAAGCACTCAATCTCCAAGCCTGTCTGCTCTTTAATCTGGCGAACTTCCTTAAGCGATAATTCCCTTGCAGGCACAATCCGCTCCACGCCCTGTTCTTTTAAAAATGAAGCCCCTCCTGTTCCGGTCAGGGTCATCTGGGTGCTGGCATGTAATGCAAGGTGCTTAAAATGTTCTCTGATATATGTTAAAACACCGATATCCTGCACTATTACACCGTCAAGTCCGGCTTCGTATAACGGCAGCAAATAGGAATATAGTTCTGCGAACTCATCCTCTTTCACCAGAGTATTCACGGTGAGAAAAATTTTCTTTCCCATGAAATGGGCGATATGAATTACCCGGCATATTTCCTCTTCACTAAAATTATCCGCATAGGCTCTGGCTCCAAATTTCTCACCACCAAGATATATTGCGTCTGCCCCCGCATTGACAGCACCAAGAAATGCCTCGTAATTCCCGGCCGGTGCAAGTAATTCTACTCTTCTACTCATACATAATTCCTATTAAAGCTTCTGTTTTTGTCATATTGTCTCATATTGCAATCTAAGTTACATGAAAAGCCCTGTAGATTTCTCTGACAGGGCTATAGTTCTTATTTTTTCAGTTCTTTCAACTCTGTTTCCATGCGGACGATCTTCTTGGCATTCTCATTTGCTTCGTTCTGAAGAGTTCGGACATTTTTCTCCGTGTTCTCCAGCTTGATCTGAGAAGCAATCAGTTCATGCTTTAAATCATACATTTCTTTCTCTTTATTCTGTATCTCTTCTTCTAAAAGGCTGATCTGTTTCTTCGCCTTGAAATAATCATCTGCAATATTAAGCTGTAACAACACATTCTGTGTATCAAGGGACTGTCTCTTAAAACTGTCAACTTTATTATATTCCGCCACTTTATTATTGATGTAAGAAGCAACTTTCTGCAAGTACTCTTCACTCTCGTAACCGCTTAGGGTAAAAACTTTACCGGCAATAATTACCTCGGTATCTGTTTTTGTTGACATAGGACGTTCCTCCAATACAAAATATGCCGCCTAATATAAATATATGATACAATATCTATTATATATAGCTTATAGAGGAATTTCAAGACCTTTTTCGATGTTAGTAATTTATGATAATGAAATGTAGTTTAAATATGGCTGGCGCAATGTCATGAATCGTCCGATTTATGTCACAAAAAAATAGAGTGAAATTAGAAAAAATGTAAAAAAAGTCTATTTTTCAGCCGATATAAAAAATGTAAATATATAAATGTTACGCTTATAGATTACAGGAAACGGATTTCCGTATGTGTTCAAGGATCGGACTCTCTATAAGGTCTATTTTGTATTCATGATTTCATACTTATAATCTAACAAATTTCTCCTGAGCATCCACCAGAAACCGTATGTCTGTGATTATAATTATATTGCATAATAAACTGCCAATTTATCAGTTTATTATAAAATTTGACAATTTACATCATGGAAGGGGACGGATTAATATGGGTATGATGGTCGGAACACAAAATTCAGATGTGATACGAATAGAAATGCGGAATAGGGATGGTTCTTACGCCGGAACCATGACTATTTCAAAGCCAAAAAAGAAAACATCTAAAACAAACACAAGAAGTGTCTCTATGTCTGGTAAGAAAAAGTATAAAAAGCTTAACTATAATTTCAAGCGTCTTTCCAACCAGATTATGCGGACGAAGACTTCTATCAATGCCAAACAGCTTACAACGAAAACAAAATTTCAGATTGCCGATCTGCGTATGAAGCTTATCAGCGGCGATTATAACTATACGGAAATTCATAATGCACTCACCCATGCCGAGAAGATAGCCCGCGTGGCAAAGAAACGTCTGAAAAATCTTCAGGAAGAAGAAAACATTGAAAAGACAGGGCGCAAAGGTCTTACCGATCCGGAAGAAATGAAGGAACAGCAGGAAGAAAAGGAAGAAATCCTTGATACGACCGGCATGACTGAGGAAGAAATGAAAAAACTCATGGAAGAACTTCAAGAGGAAATGGAACGAATCGAAGATGAACTTGAAGAAGCCATGAAAGAGACCGAAAACCTGATGGAAGAATTTACCAGCGCCGCCAATCAGGAAATGGATCCTAATGATCTGGAGCTTCTTAAGAAAAAACACCGCGCAGAGGAACTCCGTGATATTATGAAAGCAGACATGGAATATCTCAAGGCACTCTTCGATAAACTCGCTAAGGATAAAGCGGAAGGCTCAAGCGGCTTAGGGGATAGCTCCAATGATTCTTCTGACTCTTCCGGAAATGTGTCCGGCGTATCGTTAGAACTCGGCGGCGTAGACATACCCATAGATACGGTCGATGTCCCGGTAGAAGTCGCCGGCGCTAACGTGGATGTGACACTGTAAATTTTATACTTCCGGGACCTCAAGCCCCAGATGATGATAGGTACGCTCCGTGACTACTCTGCCACGGGGCGTTCTGTTTATAAATCCGTTTTTGATCAAATATGGCTCATAGACATCTTCTATCGTACCGGAATCCTCTCCGATGGCAGCCGCCAGTGTATCTAATCCTACCGGACCACCATTAAACTTATCTATCATAGTGCACAAAATATTTCTGTCAATGTGATCCAGCCCCATCTTGTCCACATCCATCAGATCAAGCGCAATATCAGCTACTTCTTTTGTGATCTCGCCATCATATTTAACCTGTGCAAAATCGCGGACTCTCTTGAGAATGCGATTCGCCAGACGCGGCGTACCACGACTTCTTCTGGCAAGCTCCAGCGCACCTTCCTCGTCAATCTTTACGCCAAGGATCACTGCTGAATGCTGAATGATCACTTTTAACTCTTCCACAGAATAGAATTCCAAGCGATGGATCACTCCGAACCGGTCGCGGAGCGGCGCTGTCAGAAGTCCCGCTCTTGTCGTCGCTCCGACCAGAGTAAAGCGTGGAAGATCAAGCCGAATCGAACGAGCCGACGCACCTTTACCAATCATGATGTCTATCGCATAGTCTTCCATAGCAGGGTATAATACTTCTTCCACCTGACGGTTTAATCTGTGTATCTCATCCACAAAAAGCAGATCGCCCTCCTGAAGATTATTTAAAATAGCTGCCATTTCACCCGGCTTCTCAATCGCAGGTCCACTGGTTACTTTCATGTGTACGCCCATCTCATTAGCTATGATTCCGGCAAGAGTTGTCTTCCCCAATCCGGGTGGTCCATAGAATAATACATGATCTAACGCATCATGACGTTGTTTTGCTGCTTCAATATATACCTTTAGATTCTCTTTTATCTTTGATTGACCGATATAGTCATCCAATGTCTGAGGACGAAGCGAGCCTTCAATCTTAATATCCTCTTCTATTAAATTCGTCTCGATCATTCTGTTACCCATATATTCCATCCTTTATGTACTATATTAATTCATTATTAAAACATATATTTCAAAGCCATCTTTAGAATACTCTCTACCGTCGTATCTTCTGTCACTTCTACTTTCTTTACTGCACCTGCAGCATCGGACGCGGAATATCCAAGTGCAACTAACGCTTCAATAGCCTCTTTTTTCATCACGTGATCTGTTCCGGCATCACCGGATAAAGTATCTCCTGCCACCACCGGCTCCTCAAGTCCACGCAGTGTATCCTCCAGTGATATCTTATCTCTCAAGTCAAGAATAACCCTCTCTGCTGTCTTATTTCCGACACCGGGTGCCTTGGCAATCGCTTTCGCATCACCTGCCATAATTGCAAAGCGCAAAGCGTCTGCATTCATTACGGACAGAATTGCCAGACCTCCCTTCGGTCCTATTCCATTTACCGTGATCAATTTCTTAAAAATTTCCAGATCATCTCTTGTCAGAAATCCATACAAAGAAAACGTATCCTCTCTCACAAGCGTATATGTATAAATTTTAACCTCACTGCCAAGTCCCGGTAATAAATCCGTCGTGGTCGTGGATACTTTCACATTATATCCAATATTCCCTGCTTCCACAACAATATTATCCTCTATGATTTCCTCCAAAGTTCCCTTTATATAGGCGTACATCTTTATCTCCCTGTCTTTCCAATAATCTGTTATGTTATATCGTCTGATTATATAAAATAATATATTGTCAAATCATCCCAACCGTCCAGCGTCCCCGCTTCTTTCATACCGCATCAGATAAGGCCAAAGTTCCATAGCCACAAATCCCAGCACTGCTCCAGTCACTGTCCCGGCAATCATCAAAAAAGGAATGTAATATCCCACATAAAACGTTTCCACTACAAGCATTGCTACAATGATCTGCCCGATATTATGAGATACACCGCCCAGAACGCTCACTCCGATTATTGAGAAGCATTGAACTCTCCTGCCAAGCAGCATGGCTGCAAAGCTGAAACATGCGCCCGTCAGCGCATACAGAATCGCATACATATTGCTGAATAAGAATCCGGAAAGAATAATGCGGAGCATGTTTACAAGAAGCGCCTCTCTTATGCGAATATGCTTACTATTATCGCAATCTATGTCACTCCGGTACAATATCAAAAGAACAATAAGATTCGGCAATCCCATTTTAATGCCCGGAATGCCGAAAGAAAACGGAATTAATGATTCCACATAAGCAAGAATCAGCGCAAGTGCAAGGAAAAATCCGAGTTCTACTGTCTTCTTCATCATCCCACTACCCCGTCTAACTGCTCTTCTGATTCTCCGCTTATCTCAATCACTAATTTATTGGGCAGACAGATAATACTCTCCCTGTCGGAGCTGATCGGTGTATGCCGCACACAGATCTGATCCCTGCAATCGGCAGCTTCCATCGTGACAACACCATCCGTTATCGAAAACAAATTATAGCTTTGCCCTGTCGGAAGGGACGGATATTGCTCAAAATGCATGATATGTACATCCTGTCCTGAATCTTCAGACTGAATCAGATAGTATTGTGTCTGTTCATCTGAACGGATATCTTCTAATTCAATCCTGTACAGTTCAATCCCGTCACGGGAAATATTGACAGCACTGCCCGCGCTGCGGTGAAGCATAAAAAAAACAGCAAGTAAAAAAGCCGCTAACAAACAGCCGACAATTAAAGCAATGTCTGCCTTGGTCATTGATTGTGTTATATGCTGTTGTTTATTTTCCGATTTAAAGTTCTGCATAGAAACATCATAGCACACTCGAACATATGTTTCAAGTAAAAGATAAACCAACTGGCAGCCCTGATAAGCTGCCAGTTATTCACCACCGTTTTGGGTATTTCTTTTCTGCTTCATCTTTTCGCCAATACAGCCTGCAAATGATTCTGCAGAAAATTATCCTGCTGATCAGACAATCCCTGCACATTCAATTCCTGCACGATAATATTGCACACTGCTTCTATGACAAGCACTCTGCCGTCATTAGTATTCAAATTATAAACATAATCACCCGGCGACACGCCTTCCCACGCTTCTTCAGGATCAATTGTATAAAGCAGATTCAGCATATCACCGATTTCAGAACAGACAGACAGCCTCTTCATTCCCCTGTGCATCCATTTATAGTATGGTGCATATTGCTTGTTCAAAAGATATACGACTTCCATACTTTCCTTGATAAACTCTGTCAAGGAAAGTTCTGCCGCAATCCTTTCTCCGCGCTTCATAGCACGGGCGTAATTATACTGTCCCGCCTGTGCCGCCTTAGCCATACTCTGAACAAGGCGTCTGATCCACACCTCTTTCGGATAATATTTCATCAGTTTTTCGCGGACTGTACTAAATTCACCAAGATAGTCATCAAATATTTTACCGTTAGTCGCCGTCGCAAGATTCTCCTCTGATACATTCAGCCATTCCTGATTTGTCACTGGAACCGTATCGCATCCTAATATTCTCTGATAGAAATCTTCCAGACACAATACCCCGACTCTGTCCTGTCCCTGCTCTTGTGCAACACGTCCAGTATATCCCATAAACTCCTGCGGAAGCGCTTCATATGCTGCCTGCATTTGTTTTCCATACTTATCGTACACTTCCCGCGGCAGCCAGATACAAAATGATGGACCATAATCATGATCCATCGATATCTCATCATCAAAGCCGAAACATTCCGAGCCTTGTCCTACCAGTCCTGCCGCAATCTGATCTATGACCTGCGGAAATTGCGTCTCAAGCATCTGTCTGCCGTATGCATTATAATATTTTTCCGATAATTCCAGCCCTTTCATAATTTAACGACACTCCCTGCTTTATAAAGTCTGTCTTTGTAAAGAAACTCTATCTTTCAACTGTTTTGTATAACTGCCTTTAACATAACAGCTCTACTGGATATGTTCCCTTACATCCGCTGCTTTATCAAGATAGCTCTTATGTTTTGCGGCATCTCCCAGCTTCTCACACACCGCTGCACAATTCTCACACAAAATAGCATAACTCATATTCTCACCAAAATGAAGCTTCACTTCATTAAGCGCCCTCTCATAATATTCCAGCGCTTTCTCATAATCCTGCATACGATACCACGCCTCGGCTACACCTGCCAACGCTCCGCTATAGTGAGCATCAGTATTCTCACCGCTCTGTTCAAATAAAGATAGCGCCTTTTCAAGCAGCTCCTTTGCTTTTTCCGCCTGCGACACCTTAAAATAAAGGAGAGCAAGATTAGTCAACGTCGTAGCCGTCTCCATCTCTCCGCCTTCTAATGCTTCAATAATAGACAGAGCTTTATCCGCATAAGCAATCGCTTCCTCATTCTCATCCATCTTTTCAAGCAGGATGCTCATATTATTATATAATCCTGCATAACGGTAATCCTGTGGCTGTAAAATACCGTCATAAATCTGCAATGCCTGTTTATAAAAACGCAGTGCTGTGGCATAATCGCCTGCCGCGCGATATGCTGTCGCGGCATTTAGGAGTGTTGTCGCAAAATGTTCCGTATGCTCCATCTGTAATTCTTCCATCAAAAGAAGCACATCCTCCGCTGCCGCATAAGCCTTCTCAAATGCGGATATACTGCGGTAAAAACCAATCATCTCATTGCAGATGGATATATATGCTCCGTTATCCTCTTCTTCTTTCGCCTGTTCTAAGGAAGATACGAGAAACGGATCGACTTTCTCAATCTCCTGCTTCGCAAAATAAGAGTCCAGCGTCTCAAAAAATTTATCAACATTCATCTTAAAGCCAATCTCCCTTAACCGAACACAGTTCGTTTTTAATATCGTAATTCCTAATATTGTCCGTTAAAGATCTGTGCAATCGGCGAATCATCAGATAAGATAATCGTCTTGTTATCCCCGGTGATACTACCCTTGACGGCGTCAAGTGCACGGACAAACGCATAGAAATCCATCTTCTCCGGATTTGCGTAAGCGTCAGACAAGATACGCATATATTCTGCCTCACCCTCCGCAATCGTGGCTTCTGCCTTCGCTTGTGCATCTGACAGCATGATGGAAACTTCTTTGTCTGTAGTGTTTTCAATCATCTTAGCTTCTGATTTACCTTCCGCCGTATACTGAGCCGCAATATTCTCACGTTCAGAGATCATACGAGCGTATACTGCCTGTTTATTATCATCCGGAAGATCCAGTTTCTTCACATCTACCACTACGATCTCAATTCCGTACTGCTCTTCCACATGATTGATCTGTCCCATGATTTCTTCTGTCAAAGAGGTGATTTCGATCACTTCTTCTTTTGTCTCAGATAAAACCATGTCATTATTGGTCACATCTGTTTCAGTCTCTGCCACCGTGATTGTCATTTTACCGTCACGGCTTCTGATCACTTCATCCTGCTTCATATTCGAGATTGTATTTTTCGTCGCATTATATACGATTGCATCAATACGTCCTTCTGCGTTGCTTACAGAGCAGCTCAGAGTCTGGGCAAATTTTAACGGATCGGTCACATGCCACAGCACATAACTGTCCACAATCATCGTTTTCTTATCCGATGTAATGACATCTGATGCAGGCAGGTCATACAACATCAGTTCTTTCGGAATAGTGTCTACAGACTCTACAAAAGGAATCTTAAATGTAAGTCCCGATTCCGACACTACGCGCTGTACCCTTCCGAACTGTCTGATCAGTTTAAACTGGTTCTGTTTCGTGATCACCATGGAATTACCAAGTATGATTACCGCAATCACAAGTAAGAATACTAATGTAAAACCGATTCCCGATCCTTTTTTCTTATCGCCTTTGCCTTTTTTCTTAGTTCCATCAGAGTTAAACCGTTCAAAGATCTCCCCTGCATTATTTGTATTATTCATATTCTGATTAAAATCTGCCATGGTCATTCTCCCCTGCATACTGCAAATCTGTGTAATTATTTTGGTCTCAATATGCTGCTTTTACTCTTCCTCTGTAACATCCTCATCCGCATCGTTTGATGCACCTGATCTAATACTGCCTGAACTATTTGAAGCCGGGGAATCTGTAGAAGAACTGTCTGTCACAAAACTGTCCAGTGGCAGGATCGTACTTGTGCTACCGTCCTTACTCTGAATGACTACTTTGACGTCAGGAAGAATATCCTCCATCGCCTCGTAAAACATTCTCTTCTTAGTCACTTCAGGATATTTGACATATTCCTGATACATGGAATTAAAACGTGCAACCTGTCCGTTGGCTTCATTGATTCTTTCCTGTTTGGCCGCTTCCGCATCCTGAAGAATTTTATCAGCCTCTGCCTCGGCATTGGGAATCTGCTCATTTCGATATTTATTAGCATTATTTAATGCTGTCTCTTTACCCTGCTTTGCCGTCTCTACTTCCTTAAAAGCATTTTCCACCTCCGCAGTCGGCGGTGTAGCATCCTGAATTGTTATGTTCACAAGCTGAATTCCGATATCGTAGTCTTCCAGCTTATCTAAGATCATCTGTTTAATATTGGACTGTATCTCATTTTTGCCAGTGGTAAGAACGCTGTCTACACTATAAGAACCAATCGTGGTTCTGATACAATTCTGCGCAATATTCTTAAGAATCATCTGCGGATCTTGTGATGCATACAATGCTTTGACCGGATCAGTCACTCTATATTCTGCGTAAAAATCAACAAAAAGGAAATTATAATCAGAGGTAATCATAAGTGCATCAGCCTCTTCTCCCGTAGCGTGATAGCCTATGGAAAAGCCTTGAATTGTCGTATTCACCTTCGTAACAGTCTGAATGAAAGGAATCTTAAAATGCAGACCGGGTGTTGTAACTGCTTTGGGTGAACCGAAAGTACACACGACCGCCTGCTCCTCTTCCCGAATGGAATAATATGATTCGCTTACAAGCACAAGTAGAACCACAATAGCTATGAAAACCTTCACAATCGTCTTTCCTTTGCCCCTATTTCCTCTCATCATATTATTTACTGTCTCATTTGTATTCTTTTTGGTGCCAAACATAGCTTTCCCTCCGCTTCTCTGTACGGTTATCCTGATACCACTATCAAAAAGGTTTTCATATTGATGGTATCTATGCTATTATATACCAGAGTAGCCAAAAACACTAATAAAATTTTACTAAATTACTTTACTAAAACACTTTGCTTTGGAGGATTATTATGAGAATTATATTCATCAGACACGGCGATCCGGATTATGTGAATGATTCCTTAACGGAAAAAGGAATCAGAGAAGCAAAACTTTTATCAGACCGTGTGGTTAAATGGCAGGTAAAAGACTTTTATTGCTCCCCGCTCGGCAGGGCACAGAAAACCGCTTCCTACACATTAGAAAAACTGAACCGCAAAGCAGCTGCCTATGAATGGATGAAAGAATTTTCCTATTTTATCGATGACCCTACAACCGGACGTCATGGTGTTCCATGGGATTTCATGCCAGAATACTGGACTGAGATTCCCCAGATGTATGATAAGGAAGAATGGAAAAAGACGGATATCTACCGTTCCAACCCTGCTCTTCTGCCTGCCTACCAAGAAGTATGCGAAGGCATTGACCATCTCATAGAAAAATACGGGTATCAGAGGCATCACAATTATTACATTAATACAACTGAAACATCAAGTGACACGATTGTTATTTTCTGTCATCTGGGTATCACTTGTGTTATGATGAGCCATCTGTTGGGCATCTCTCCGGCTCTGCTATTCCACAGTCTCTATCTCGCCCCAACTTCTGTGACAGTCCTTGCCACAGAGGAACGTATGAACAATATTGCTTCTTTCCGCGCTCAAGTAATCGGAGACACCTCGCATTTACTTTCAGGAGGAGAACCTATTTCCGCATCAGGATACTTTACAGACGTTTTTCAAGGCTGATACATTATGTACCAGCCTTGAAAATGGAACATTTTCATGAGTTTGCAAAGCAAACCTCGCAATCGAACTTGTTCGATTTATTAACGTATTCTCTCAGGAAAACCGACTTTCTTCTGTACTTTGCGGAGTGTTTTCAAGGCATAATAGTCAGCCTTCTCCGCATTATCCTTGATAATCTTATCGATATAATCTTTATTCTTGGACAAATCTGCAAAACGATCCTGCAACGGTTTTAAGACACCGACCACCGCTTCGCCGACCGCCATCTTGAAATCACCATAGCCCTTTCCCTCAAATTCTTTCTCGACATCTTCCGGCGATTTGCCCGTGCATACGCTGTATATATCAATCAGATTCTTGATACCCGGCTGCTCATCCGAGTAGCGGACACACGCTTCTGAATCCGTCACCGCTCTTTTAAACTTGCGAATAATCGTATCGGGATCGTCCATCAGATAAATGCTGGCGTTAGGATTCTCATCTGACTTAGACATCTTCTTTGCAGGGTCCTGTAAACTCTTGATACTGGCACCGGTTTTTCCGATATATGGTTCCGGAATCGTCAGCACATCTCCATAGATTGCATTAAAACGCTGTGCAATATCTCTGGTAATCTCTAAATGCTGTAACTGATCCTTGCCAACTGGAACAACGTCTGACTGATACAGAAGAATATCCGCCGCCATCAGAACCGGATATGTAAATAACCCGGCATTAATATTATCTGCATGTTTAGATGCCTTATCCTTATACTGTGTCATGCGGTTCAACTCTCCCATGTATGTGAAACAATTGAGTATCCAAGACAGTTCTGTATGTCCTGATACATGGGACTGATAATATAAACAGTTTTTCTCGGGATCTATTCCTGCCGCAATATATAAAATCAATAAATTTCTGGCACGCTTACGCAGTTGTGCCGGATCCTGTCTGACTGTAATGGAATGCAGATCTACCACCGAGTAAAAGCACATGTACTCATCACACAGAGTCACCCAGTTCTTCAATGCACCGAGATAATTACCAAGTGTGAGATTACCTGTTGCCTGCATGCCGCTGAACAAAACTTTATTTCCGTCTATCATTTTTCCTCCATTCCGAAGCGTTTCTATACATAATACACAAATAAATGCATCCTCAACACTTCTAAGGTTGTACCAAAAAACAGTTTAACATTGCCCTTTCCTTCCGTCAACCAAAAAGAAAGGGCAAATGTATTAGTGCTGATTAATTATCATCACATCCGCAGCCGGAATTGTTAAAAGGTCTGGAATCAAATCGCGGTTCAAAACGTGAATCATTATTGTTGCACGGACAGCCGTCACAATCCCGGTCATTATTGCGGTCTCTGCCGCATTCACAATCGCGGTCTCTATCTCTATCCCTGTCACATTCACGTTCTCTCGGACGGCAAGGCGGCTCTACAGGTTCACAACCGCAGCCCGGCTCACCGTTTCCCCAACGTCCATTCTGATTCCAACACAGTAACAATAACGGAATTATCCAACAATTCATATTCTTTCATCTCCTTTTTCTCATACCATATCCTATGCAAAAAGGAGTAAGAAGGTCACTCATCTTCTGTGATTTCGTAAGATTCTTGTTCTGATATACCGAAAAGTCTTCTCTTCGCCGTAATCCGCTAACATATGCAGCAGAAATTCCAACTGCCGCTTTGTCTTCGGATGTAACGGCGGCGGAGTCAATGATGACTGATAGTATTTAAGTGGATCATCGCTTGTATAATCTTTACCGTTATATACCTTGCTTGCCGCCACCCGGTCCATAAACATCTCGATAACGTATCGCTGCGGCATAGGCGCTGGAGCCATACCGCCTTTAATATCAGTAGCGCTGTAATCGATCCAGTACTCATAATGATGTTTGTTACGCCCCTTATGATGCAGCCACGCGGAAGAATAACCTATATCTTCACGTTCTGCATTGTTTGGACTGCGGTTTCCCTGCCAGTATCTGGCTCCCACAACAAATTCTGCCGGACTGAACTTAGAGAGGTCATGCATGATCCCCTGTCTGTACAGCCCCACTTTAAAGCACCCTTCCATGACTAACCATTTATGGTGCGTGATCGTCTTAAAATGTTCCCATGCCTTATTCATACGGTCATACTTCCTTTTTCTTATCCTTAACAGAAGCGATTGGACGATCTTTGGAGATGTAGACCGCTATCGTTCGTGGTGCAACATAAATTTCCTGTAAAACTCCTGTTGCCTCTTCTATATCCGCCTCTGACATATCATTCGGGTCGGTGGATATATACAATACCCACTCTTTATCTTTCGGGAGCTGTGGAAGCCCAAAATAATGCGCCTTCCAATGCAGATTAATACCGATATAGAAAAGGATATCATCTTTATGACCGTCAATCTCTCCATAGCATCCGCAATACATGATTCCCACACTCCTGCTGGCAGGACTTGTATCCGGTCTCCATGCTTCCCGCCCGTGATAAGAAATATCCGGATAACCGCATGACAGATAATCCATCCCTTTCAGCGGTGTTTTCCTTCGCAAAACAGGATGCTCCTTACGAAGCCTGATCAACAGTTTCGTATACTCCAAAAGTTCTCTGCCGCTATCCATCTGATTCCATTTGATCCATGCAACGGCATTGTCCTGACAGTATGGATTATTATTCCCATTCTGCGTATTGCCAAACTCGTCACCACTGTATAAGAGCGGCGTTCCCTGTGACAGAAAAACAAGGGAAAGCGCATTCTTCATCTGCCGCAAGCGAAGTTCCATAATACTCTTTCTGCGGCTTTTCCCCTCCACTCCGCAGTTCCAGCTGCAGTTATAATCCGTTCCATCCTGATTAGCCTCGCCGTTTTGCTCATTATGTTTACGATCATAGGAAACCATATCTGCAAGACGCATTCCTTCCCATTTCGCAATATAGTTGATGATACCTGTTTCCAAACGATTATTGCGCATATGAAAAAGAATCTGGTTGACCAGATTATCGTCACCCTTTACAGCCCTGCGCATATCATACAGGAAACCGTCACTCATCCAGCCGAGACGACGCGTCTGCGCCATATAATCTGTAGATTCAGGGTTGTACTGCTGTAAGGTGAGAAGTTTCGTCTCACTGAGAAAAGGATCTTTTGCTATAGCCGAAACCGGCAGATCCACTCCCAGAATATGGAATCCGTCTATATGATATTCAACCACCCAATATTTTAATATATCTAATATTTCCATCGCCGTCATTTCCGGCGGGAAATAGAACTGCATAAGTACTTCGATATGGTTCTTATGCAGTTCTTTAACCATATCTTTGTATTCAGACACCACATCCGTGCTGTAGGCATATCCGCTCTTCGGAACATAATAAAGTCCCTTCTGATATCCCCAGTAGTTCACTTTATAACCTTTATCCTTTTTAATATGATCCTTACCTTCGGGATTTACCTGTACCGGAGCCTGCATATAGGAAGCCGCCGCCTGTTCCATTGTCATGGTTATAGATGCTGCTTCCTGTATCATGATCTCGTCAAATTCATAGGCAGGCATCAGTAAAATTGATGTAATCCCCAATTCCTTCAAATATGGGACTTTCTCTACTACTCCCATGTAAGTGCCTTTACATTTCACTCCGGATGAGTTATGTTTTGTAAATCCGCGCACATGCAAAGCATATATGATCATATCCTCGTATGGGATTCCCAATGTCTGGTCCCTATCCCATTCGTATGAGTCGTCTTGAACCATGCATCGGGGCATAGTCTTTTTGACCGCACCGTAGCGGTATGGATTATCTATTCGCTTACAGTACGGATCCTGCCATGTATGTTCTCCGCAGTAAAACAGATACCGGCACTCCCTGTTGTGGTATCCTTTCAGAAGCATCGCGTAGACACTCCCCACCCTGTTCTCTTTTGGAAAAGGAATTTTCACTCCGCTTTTATGTTTCTTATCATACAGAATCACACCAAATTCATCTGAATTATAGTTGTGTTCTGTTTGTCTGCATACTGCCGCAATGTGCATGCCTTCCTGTCGGAAACAAACACCTAAAGGGTATGCCTGCGTTCTAGTCACTTCAAATTCTTTATGCATCAAATCCTCCGACAAATTAGCTTTTGTTAACATTTCATATGAGTATTTTAACATAGAAAGTCCTTTTTCTGAATCCTTTTTCTTCACAAAAAATAATTGTACGTTGAATATCTCTGTCTTTTTCTGTAAAATATAGATGATTCCAGTAAATAAGGAGGCAGTTATTATGGGGAAAAACAGCAATCAAAATGAAAACAACGGCTATGATGCGGAAGAAATGACAGTAGAACTTGAATTGGAGGACGGCACTTGCGTCAACTGTGCTATCGTAACCATTCTGACAGTATCTAAACAGGAATATATTGTGCTTCTTCCACTCGATGAACAGGGTGAGAATGCGGATGGAGAAGTCTGGTTTTACCGCTACAGTGAGAATCCCGATGATCCTAATGAGGAACCAGAACTTACTTATATCGAAGACGATGATGAGTATGAATCCGTAGCGGATGCCTTCGACGAATATCTGGACTCAGCAGAATTTGATGAAATAATGGGCGAAGATGATTGATCCAAGCACTTGAGAAACCGGGAAGGTATATCCTTTCCGGTTTTGCCATGGTATGCCGTAATCCACAGCTCCTGTCTTGCTCTGGTCATCGCCACATAGAACATCCGGCGTTCTTCTTCAATCTCCTCCTCTGTCTGCGACTTGGCAGAAGGTATCTTTCCTTCCTGACACCCCGGTATATAAACCGTATCAAATTCTAATCCTTTAGAGGAATGCATTGTGATAAGGCAAACTCCCTGTTCCTTTTCCGGCTCCGTATTGTCCTTATTATAATGCGCTTTTTGATGTGCATGAAGCATTTCAGAACATTGACTAATATAGTCACTCATCTCTGACAATGTCTGAAATCTTTCGGCAAACTTCTGAAATTCAGTTGCCATGCCTATCAGCTCTTCTCCTTTTTCGGCGCCATACTTTTCATGCAGATACCTGTCATACCCGATTACTTTACGGATATAATGAATCTGCAGATACAGCTTCTTAGATGCAAGACTTCTAATATCTCTAAACAACTTACGAATCTGATCTCGTATCGCCGGTACGCCACAATAATATTGAAGCAGGTTTTCTTCACTGACGTGCTCTTCCTGTATACTGTCCCTTCTGATATATCTGACTGGTCTGTTCATGATTCGCAGGAAATACTTTCTCTGTAGGTTTCCCTGTGCCAGCGTAAGATATGCCATGATATCCTGAATAACAAAATGTTGAAATTTGTTTTGCGGCGCCTCTTTCATAACAAAGGGAATCCCGCTTTTGTGCAGACTCTGCGCCCATAGGGCACACTCATAATTTGTCCTGAATATCATTGCACAGTCTTCAAGCTGTCCCTCCTTCTGTTTCTTTTTTAATTCACAGATCAGCCGCTGCTCTTCTTCCGCTTCACTTTCAAGGATTTGCAGATGAAATCCGCAGTCATTTTCATGAAAAGCATGTATCTGTTTCTTGACACGGTTATTATTTTCTCCAATCACTTTTAATGATGCATCTACAATCTGTCCATTACATCGATAATTGATATCCAAAAAGATTCTGGAAGCGTCTGGGTAATCCTTCATAAATTCCTGCATGCTCCCCGGACTCGCTCCACGAAATCCATAGATAGACTGATCATCATCTCCTACAATAAAAAAATTATTTTCAGGAGCTGCAAGGAGCTTCATAATCTCATACTGCCCCGGTGAAATATCCTGAAATTCATCGATCAGAATAAACTCAAATTGTCTCTGCCAGCAGGCAAGCAGTCTGGGACTTTCAAGCAAAAGCTTGTGGCAATACCGTATGATATCATCAAAATCCATCTGCTTAAACTCCTGTAAATATTCTTCGTACTCTTTTGCAAGAAAAAGGATATCATCCGCATTAATTTTCTGCACCGACATTTGCCTTATGACAGCGGTTGTCCTGTATATATTAAGTAAACGAATCAGTTCTTCTGTGTCTTCCTCCTGAAGACAATTAAATCTTTTGTGCATATGTATGATCTGTCTGATCAATTTTCTTTTCTCAAATTCTGTAATTATGGAATAATCGCGATACTGCGCTGATTGTTTCAGAATATGATAGAATACGGCATGAAAAGTACCGAACTTCACCGGTGGTCTCTCCGGTTCCATGAGATGAAAGAAGCGTTCCCGCATTTCAAGCGCCGCCGCTTTCGTAAATGTAATGACAAGAATGTGTGACGGATCTACGCCCTGTTTCGTAATGAGATGTCTGATACGCTGGACGGTGACATAAGTTTTGCCGCTGCCGGGACCCGCAAAAACCTGCGCTGCCCCGACAGTATGCATAATCGCTTTTTCCTGATTAGGATTAGATATCGTATCAGGCACCCTGTAATTTCTCGATTCCTTTACGGATTCTGGCAAGTGATTCGTCCTTGCCGAGTACTTCCATGATCTCCGTAGCGCCCGCGGGCGTCATCTGTTTACCGGAAACCGCCGTTCTCACCGGCCACATCACGTATCCGTTCTTACATCCCTTTTTCTCTACGTAGGATACCAGTGTCTGATACAATGCATCATTGCTGTAATCCGTCTGCTCTTCCAGAAGCGGTAATAACTCCTGCAGTACATCCAGCGAAGACTCTGTATTTGTCTTCATCTTCTTATGGGTGTACATTGCCACATCATATTCCGGTAATTCTTCAAAGAAATCGACCATTTCTTTGATATCCGGGAAAATTTCTATTCTTGTCCTGACCATTGCCGCGATCTTATGAAGATCCAGTTCCTTAGAGAGCGCCTCCCTCAAATGCGGCTCCGCCATCTCATAGAACTTGTCCTCGTCCATCGCTTTAAAATATTCCCCATTCATCCATTTCAACTTGGTGTAATCAAATACCGCTGGTGATTTAGATAAATGCTTGTAATCAAACTTCTTAATCAGCTCTTCCAAAGTAAAAATTTCTGTGTTATCTTCCGGACTCCAGCCAAGAAGCGCCACGAAATTAATGATTGCTTCCGACAGAAATCCCTGTTCAATCAAATCTTCGTAGGAAGAATGCCCACATCGCTTAGACAGCTTCTGGTGATTCTCATCTGTGATCAGCGGGCAGTGCACATATTCCGGCACTTCCCAGCCGAAAGCCTCATAGAGCCGGTTATATTTCGGCGAGGAGGACAGATATTCATTGCCTCTCACTACATGGGTAATTCCCATCAGATGATCGTCCACCACATTAGCAAAATTATAGGTCGGATAACCGTCTGATTTAATCAGAATCATATCATCCAATTCCGCATTGTCCACGGTAATATCTCCATAGATATCATCGTGAAAAGTTGTCGTACCTTCCGTTGGATTATTCTGCCTGATCACGTAAGGTTTTCCGGCGGCAAGATTCGCCTCCACCTCTTCTTTAGATAAATGCAGACAATGTTTATCATATACGTTGATTTCTTTGCCTGCCACAGTCTGAGTCAGGGACGCAAGTCTCTCTTTGTCACAGAAGCAGTAATATGCCTGCCCCTTGTCGATCAATTCCTTTGCATACTGTAAATAAATACCCTGTTTCTGGCGTTCACTCTGCACATACGGTCCGACACCGCCATCTTTATCAGGACCTTCGTCATGAACTAGTCCTGTCTTCTGAAGTGTGCGGTAGATAATGTCCACTGCGCCTTCCACATAACGCTCCTGATCCGTGTCCTCTATTCTCAGGATGAAATCACCATCCTCATGTTTTGCAATCAAGTAGGCATACAATGCCGTCCTGAGATTTCCCACATGCATACGCCCCGTAGGACTGGGCGCAAATCTCGTTCTTATTTTCTGACTCATGTTTTCCTCCATTTATCTATAATAATATATAATTACGCTTTATCTGGAATCGGCTTATCCGCCGCATCCTTAAAGGAACTTACAGCCTTGGCAGCCGCCAGAACCGCAATATTTGTGCCAGCGCCTGCTACACAGCCACCCGGACAAGCCATGCCTTCGATCAAACATCCATTCTTCTTTCCCGCTTTAGCAAGCATCAGCATCTTCTTACATTCTGACAAACTCTCTGCGTGTTCTATATTGACTTCCACATCGGGATAATACTCCCTGACACATTCTTCGATGGCACTCGCCACACCACCAGCAACACCATAACCGCGTCCTGCACTCGTAGCGCCGTTTAATTTATCCATCGCCTGAATCTCATTTAACAGAATGCCTTTTGCTTCAAAAATGCCTGTCAACTCCTCAAAAGTAATTACAAAATCCACATCGGAACGAATCGTTCTTCTGGAAGCTTCCAGTTTTTTGGATGCGCACGGTCCGATAAAGACAACTTTGGCATCAGGATGATCCTGTTTGATGATCCTTGCAGTCGCTACCATAGGGGTAAGCGCATTAGATATCTTGTCTATCGTCTCCGGAAAAAATCTCTTCGCTAACACAGACCACGAAGGACAGCAGGATGTCAGACTGAAAGGTACATTGCCCGTCGCAACTTCCGAAGCATAATGTTCTGCTTCCGCTATAGCTCCAAGATCGGCACCAATTGCCGTCTCATAAACATCATAAAATCCCAGTTCCTTCAAGGCAGTCTTTAACATATCCGGCGTCACATCAGGACCGAACTGTCCTGCAAAAGCGGGGGCAACCTGTGCAATGATCTTATTTCCCGACTGCATAGCACGAATCAGCTGGAAAATCTGTGACTTATCCGCAATCGCACCAAACGGGCAATTGACCATACACTGTCCACAGGAAACGCACAAGTCATTATCTATAACAGCTCTTCCCTTCTCATCATTTTTAATCGCATTTACACCACAGGCGCCCGCACATGGCCTTACCTGATGGGATATGGCATCATAAGGACATACGGCTTTACACTTACCGCATTTAATACATTTGTCCTGATCAATCACCGATTTACCGTTCTGCATAGAAATAGCGCCTCTCGGACATACTTCCCGACAGGGGTGAGCCACACATCCCATACATCTGTCCGTCACCCGGTAACAATTCTCCGGACATGCGTTACATGCAGACGGAATAACCTGCATAAGCGGCGGTTCATAATATTTCTCAGAAATATTACTCTCCTCTAACCCCTGCGTCAAATGAACCAGTCGGTTCTCCGGCCGAAGGGACAATCCCATGGCAAGCCTGATCCGCTCACGCACAATCGCACGTTCTCTGTAAATACTCTCATACTGCGACTCATCGTAGTCAACAATCTTATATGGAAGCGCTTCGACATCATCTTTCAAATTCTCTGAATGATAAGCCAGATTAGCTACTTCTTTAAATATGCGGCGTCTGTTCTTACGAACCTGTGTATCAATTCCTCTCATGGTATCCCTCCATTAGCCGTATGTTAATATTTTCACAAACTTCTTTCATACTACGGCACAAAAACCCCGTAAGTTATCATGTATATTTTTACACAAACTTACGGGGAAGTCAACAAATAGAATTATCTCTTTCGGCGTCTCAGCCATATGACCAGTCCTACAATCAGACAGCCAATTGGAATCACGATCACAGACACAATTCCAACGATATAAACGGCCCTTGCACTGAATATCAGATTACCGATCTCATAATATTTGACTGGAACAGCAAGCGAATTTTCGCGTTCCACCAGACTGCTGACCATGCTGCTAAATAACTTGACATTATATCCGGGAACGACATCATCCGCATTGGCCGTAAACATCTGCTCCGTTGCCACAATGATTGCTTGAGATGATTCTCCACTCTGGGTAAGCTTCTCTGCTTTCATACTAATCACAAAAGGACCTTCGATATCTGCATCACTCATACGATAGTCTTCCGAATCAGACATATCCGTTTTGCTGAAAGCACTACTGCTCGTTGTCAAAAGAGGCTGATAATACGCATCAACGGAATCCTCATCATAAGATAATCCTCTTGAAAACGGTGCAAATACCACACCATTTCCTATTTTCTCCGTGATAGAATCCTGCTGTATAAACGGAATGAGATAATACGGACTCTGGTAATAGCTGCCGGGATCATTCTCTACGATCATGCCCTCCACGACTGACACCCCATAATAGCCCAATATCTGTTCAAAATTGTCCATTCTCTCATTCGTCCACGTGGGAATGATAAGTGCATTGCCGCCTTTTTCAAGATACGCCTGAACTTTCTCAACATCATCTGCCGAATAATCACTGGTAGGTGCATTGAGAATAATTCCATCGGCATCCTCTGGAATCGCATCTACCGCATAGAGGCTGATAGTCTCGTATGCAACATTTTCTTTATCAAGAGCACCGGTAAACCTCTCATCAAACGGTAATTCATCATGTCCCGAAACAATATAGAACTTAGGTATATCCTCAGAAGATGCTCTTGTAATCGCAGAAATAACCTGACCTTCACCGTCATATCCCACAATCTCACTTTGATAAGTGGCATAGTTAAACTCATAGGCATAGATATCATTATAGTCCACCACTACATTGTCATATGGTCCTACTACGATCAGACTGTTGCTCACAGGCTCTATGTCCGTATACTTGTAATAGAACTTCGGATTTGCCACCGGATTGATATACTCAACACTAATATGCTTTGAAAGTCCTTTAAATTGCTGCAATGTCTTGTCAAGGTCGCTATCCTTCGATGTCTCATCAGCCAGTACATAGATCGTGATATCCTGTGTCAAGCCCTCGATCGTCTGCACAGTATCTTCTGTAAGCGTATAAATCTTATTCGCGGTCACATCTATGGATGTATACTGATCCGGAACATAATTGAGCCCCAGATTGATTACTATCGTTAATATCGCAGCAACTAATATATTGGCTGTACTGTAAGCGCCTAGTTTAATCCCTCTGCCCGACACCGCATATCTGCGTTTCTGAATCGACTGCACCGTACATATTAATACAAACGCCGTAAAAGTCACATAATAAGCAATCGCCTCTATCTGGAGATACCCAGTACACAAAGAATCAAATCTGCCTACCATGTCAAAGCAATACAGTATCTTAGTAAAAATCTCCATAATATGGTTCGTACTCAGATTAGATATAACACTGCACAGTCCGGACATAATATATCCCACAAACAATGCCACAAGTGTCAATACCGCTGAGATCACTACGCTTTCCGTCAGCGAAGATAAAAATAGCCCGATTGCCAATCCAAGACATCCGTATAGGAAAAATCCAAGCAGCGCTGTGTATGAAAGCCCTATCTGAAAATCTCCGGCAATCGCCAGAAACGGCGGCGTAAGTCCGATAATAACCGTCGGAATTGCAAACACCGTCACAAGAGCAAGATATTTAGCGGCTACGATCCTGCCCACCGATATGGGTGCTGTCAGAATCAACTGATCTGTCTTATATTTCCGTTCTTCTGCCAATGTGCGCATTGTCAAAATGGGAATCGTAATAATAAACAGAAATACGATGCTCTGTAAAACATAAGATATCGTCGGATAGCCCGCCAGCATATTGAACACCGTAAAATAGATTCCCATGATAAATAATGTAACCGCTACAAAAAGCCATCCTATAAACGAGTGAAAGAAGGATCTCAGTTCTCTTTTATAAATTGCTGTCATCGTCCGGCTCCTCCTTTTCTATCTCCTCATCATCTTCTTCCTCTGAATCTTTCTCTAAATCTTCCTTGGTATCTTCCTCTGTTATCTCCTCTTCTGTTCCCTCACTTTCTGTCAACTCTAAGAAAATATCTTCCAGAGATTTTTCCAGCCGGTTCATCGACAGAATCGGTAAACCTGCACCGGATAATGCTAACGAAAGTTCTTTGCGGATATCTGCATTGTCCGTCGCATTTATTCTGACACAAACGGCTCCCGATTCCTGTGCCTCTTCTATTTCATAAGACTCAACTTCCGCCATGCCCTGAAGAATCTGCTCTACCTGCTCTTTCGTACCGAGAACCATTATCTCTAATTCTGCTTTAGCCTGCATCATTTCCTGAAGTTCCTCCGGTGAACCACTCGCCACCAGTTTACCCTTAGATATAATCATAATATGATCACATACCGCGCTCACCTCTGACAAAATATGAGAGCTTAAAATGATCGTGTGTTCATTGCCAAGACTTTTTATAAGATCCCTCATCTCTATGATCTGCTTAGGGTCCAATCCTACCATAGGCTCATCCAATATAAGCACCGCAGGATAACCGATCAGTGCCTGTGCCAGACCAACGCGCTGCTTATATCCTTTCGATATATTTCTGATCAGACGGTCTTCGACATCTTCTAATTGGAGTTTCTCCACGATTTCTTCTACATGATCGATTCTGTCACCCTTTGGAACTTTCTTGAGTTCTGCCGCAAACATCAAGTATTCCCATACTGTCATGTCTGTATAAAGCGGTGGTATCTCCGGCAGATAGCCAATACATTTCTTGGCGTTCTCGGGTTCCTTCATGATATCGTAACCATTAACTTTTACTGTCCCACTGCTGGCTGCAATATATCCTGTCATTATATTCATCGTAGTAGACTTGCCCGCACCGTTAGGTCCAAGGAAACCATAGATCTGCCCTTTGTCCACTGTAAAAGACAGGTCATCTACAGCCGTATGTACACCATATCTTTTTACCAAGTTTTCAACCTGTATCAAAATATGTTCCTCCCTTCCAACTAAACACTCTTATAAATGTACTAAGAAATTGTGTTTCTATTCTTATCAAATTGTGAAAAAAATGTGTTCAACTCTTCAAACACACCGCCACGATTATAACATATTATATTACTAAAAACACCTGAAAATTTAGAAAGGAATCACATGAAGGACTATATGTATAAAGAAAATTGCGACAAATACCCTCTTGCAATGGCATATGTTCCGTGGCAGCGTTTTAACGGAATTTGCGATAATCTTGATGAAGCATTGGATAACGGAACCATTTTCCCAGAACTTGATAAACCATTCACAGGAAGGAGATGTTGTAAATAATGAATATGCACTTTGCCAACGAGCAGGAAAAACTGCTGCACGATATCCGGGTTCTGGACTTCGTTGTCATCGAAATGTCCCTGTATCTGGACACACATCCTACCGACAGAAATGCGATGGAATATTTTAACCACTATAATCGTATGAGCAATCAGGCAAAAAAAGAATACTCTGAAAAATTTGGCCCGCTGACACTTGCGCTTACCGACACTTCCAACTGCAGTGGGTGGGATTGGGCGACACTGCCTATGCCATGGGAAGGAGGTTGTGCTTAATGTGGAATTATGAAAGAAGACTCGAATATCCTGTAAATATTACTGCCCCAAATGCAATGCTTGCGCAGGCAATCATCAGCCAATATGGCGGACCTGACGGAGAAATGGGCGCTTCAATGCGTTATCTGTCCCAGCGTTACGCTGCTCCTTATAGGGAGGTGGCGGCTGTACTTACAGATATAGGTGTATCGGTCACATTATTGCACATTAAACACTTCCATTTTCATAATTTCCGTTATATAATTCTCGTTTCTGCCGTATGATCGGACTGTCATCCTTACGGCAAACGGCAGACACCGCAGGTACACATCTACTACATTATTTGATATTACCATTTTTTCAAGAGTCTCTCTGTACAGTTCCTGATTGCTCTCGTCAAAAGACATGATATCCTCAAGTGCTGATATGTATGACTCCGTCTCAGCCGCCTGTTTTGCCTTAATTTTATCATTCTTCATTGATATCATCAGTGAATCTTCCAACTCGTGAATCTGCTTATCATACCATTCAATCTGATCTGCAAGATCCTGTTTGGATAAGATTCCCTCAAGTGCACAGTCAATCATTTTCCGTTTCTTCTCATTTAGTGCATCGATATGTTCACGGATATGTAATGATTCCTTGACCTGAAGTCTTTGCAGACCTTTAATATCACTTATAATCTCGGAGCGCAGGGTACTGTAATTTACCTTAATATGAGAGATCAGGAACTTCATACAGGCAAGCAGAGCTTTCTCACTGATAGATGAATTATCGCATCCAACCATTTCTCCCTGCCTCTCTTTCCTCGTCCCATGATTTGCTGCTTCATAGCACCGCCACGCCTTATATGTCAGACCATTTTTCAGCTTTTTAGTCCTGCTCACATAATGGGAACCGCATATACCACAATACAACTTCCCGCTGCACCAGTATCGGTTACTGTGCTTCAGCTTTTGCTCCGTTGAAGGAGCTTTCTTTTTAAGCTCCTCCTGTGTATGGTTCCATAGCTTCCTGTCAATGATCGGCTGATGATGGTCATACAGATAGACCATCTCTTCTTCGCCCCGGTTATATTTCTTATCGTGCGTCAGATAATTGGGGGTAAAGGTTTTCTTCTGGCAAAGATCCCCTACATATTTCTCATTTCTTAATACTCTTAGAATCACTGTATTCGACCACTGCTTTACACGCTTTGGTCTCATACCTTCCTCGATCAGTTCTCGTGCGATCACATGTGTTCCTTTGCCTTCAATAGTATACTTATGAAAGATTGCACGCACTACTGCGGCTTCCTCTTCATTGATGATGAGTTTTCCGTCTTTTACATAAAAGCCCAACAGATCTCGTCCAAATACAACTCCCTGTTCCATCCGTCTCTTCTGTCCCCATTTAACGCGCTCAGAAGTTTTGCGGCTTTCTTCCTGTGCAATGCTCGCCATAATTGTCAGTCTCAGTTCACCGTCACAATCTCTTGTGTCTATATTATCGATTGTAAATATGACACCAACCCCTAAATCCTTGAGCTTTCTTGTATAAGAAAGCGTATCCACTGTATTTCTGGCGAAACGGCACACTTCCTTTGTAAGGATCAGATCAATCTGACCGCGCATCGCTTCATCAATCATTGCATTGAATCCGGCACGTTTCTTTGTCTGCGTGCCGCTTATGCCCTCATCATAATAGATATTGTCAAGACTCCATTCTTCATGTGCGTTAATATACTCACTGAAATATCTGCGCTGGCTTGCCAGTGAATTGGTCTGATCGTCCTTATCTGTTGATACACGACAGTAGGCAGCCACTTTTAATTTTTCCATTGTCACTCTCCTTCACAGGAGGGAATGATACATCACCACTTCTATCATAGCAGATAGAAGCGGTAATGTACAATGTCAGGCTATGTTCAACAGATGGTTAAGCTGCGCTCTTGTTAAGATTTCCCGCCGATACAGTTCTTTAAAGATCCCCAGCTTTAATTGATCACGGAACGCCTTTTCATCCGATTCTGTTAAGTTGATATAATCCCTTCGGTTTTGTACGTCTGACATTATTTCACCTCCTAAATATATGAATATATATGTAGCAATAAGGTTGTCTTAGTATTCATATTTATAAGCATTAGAAAAGCATCCGCTCTTGGAAGTGGATGCTTCTTAAATTGTTATGCGACGTCGCATAAAAGTAATATGATATTTTTAAAATCTTTCATGATTCTGTTTGCCTTTTTGGATATGTTTCTTTTCTGCCAGAGCATCCTTAATCGCAAGCTGTGCTTTCTTTTCATTTAGCTGCATCATAATAGACTTACGCTCTGGTTCTGTTCGGGCTGCTTTTGCCTGTTCCATAATCCTGCTTCTGTCATACTGTACTGTCTTCTCGCCGGTGATATTGTCTATTTTTATTTTCTTGAGCAGGGTGTATGCGGGCTGGTTCTTTGAATAATCTAATTGATCCATTGGGAAAAATGAACGACAGCACATGATGGGAATACCTTGTGACATATAATTATTCCTCTGACTTAAAAACATAAACAATATGTCCTTTTCGTACCCTTCTTCCATCAAATATTCTGCCTTAATGCATGATGCTTTATTTTTACTTTCCAAATATTGAAAAACAATCTGATTATTATCCAACAAGCTTTGTAATTTTCCTAGATATGAAAGGCGATTTTCTATATCATTATAAAAAAAACTATTTTCAATTTGTGAAAATGAAATTTCGCCATTCACTATACTATTAAAAATAGACTCTTTATTCTTTTTTACCTGTAAAACTGTAACATCTTTTAACTTATGCAGACCAGCCAGATGAAAGAAATCACCTTTTTCAAAAGATATAATGAATTGATGATCGACTTGCTTTTTTGCTATTTCAAAATAATATTGTATTTGCAGAATATTTTGATATGTCATCGCTATCTTTTGTAGTTTATCCATATACCTTCCCTCTATATTTCTATTTCACATAGAAAAAGTCCTGTCAATCGACAAGACTTCTTCTAAAGCATTTTCGTTCGGCATTTCTGCCTACCCCGGTGATGTGGTATCGCTGCATAACCCACGTGAAGCTCAATAAGCCAAGGCGTTCCGGTGCCCTCTCTTATGTCATCGCTTGGGCGGACACTCTAGTTGCCCGTCACTAATATTATATTACAAAATTCTTTGGATTATGTCAATTTTATTATTTCCTCTAGGACTTTAATTTTAATAAAAAAGCCCCGTCGATTGACAGGACTTCTTCTAAAGCATTTTCGTTCGGCATTTCTGCCTACCCCGGTGATGTGGTATCACTACATAACCCACGTGAGACTCCACAGATAGGCGCATACCGGTGCGCTGTATCTGTATCATAGCCTTGGCGGACACTCTGGTTGCCCGTCGGTAATATTATATTACGAAATTCTTTAGGTCGTGTCAATTCATATCCTGTCAAACAGTATATCTCTTTAATAATCTTCTGTGAGTGATGGATATTTACTTATTACAATATTTGTATTCTCATGAAATGACGATGCTATACAAATATCTATCACTCACAAAAGACTATTAGTTTACGCCGGCGGCTGTTGGTCAGCTCCACAGGTTACCCTCACATACCCATTTCGCAGTATGTTACTCTACCTCTCCCATTTCTATGGGTAGACTCCCCTCAAGTGTGTATCATTATAACCGATATACATATCATTGCCATATCTTTTACCAGAAGATACGTTACATAGAACAGATTTTATTGCTCGTCCTATTATTTGGCGTTTCAAAAGATCAGAGTCATCGCAAATCCACTATGAAGCTCCATGTACACCGGACATTACCGGACTTTATGACGCAAATACTGTATTTCCACTCAAATTTGAGGCGTATTTATCAATGATCAGATTTATATAGAAAAGCCTTTATTAGCTGCTTCTACCAAAATTAATCAACTCTTCATTGGAATATGTTTGATTACTCTGTGTCCACAATTAGAACAATACTTTACATTCGCGTCTAAAAGCATACTCTGGCATTTAGGACAATGATATTGTCCGTTTTCTTCTATTAAATAAACTGGCAGCTCCCGTCTTTTAAGACTTTCATTCTCCGATCGCAAATACTTTGTCTCTGCTAAAATCATTAGTTCTGCATCTGGCTCTGTAGCACTGCTGTCTGCGATTGCCATTCTTAGTTCCCTAATCTTGTTCTCGCAAAAGAAAATAATAGAATCAAATTTATTCCATTTAGTTGCACAATTCATTCTCAGACACCTTCTTTTTCTTTGCCAACGTACCTTTTTCGCTTTCCGGTACTGGAATATTAAAATAAATACTGATATTTCTAACAGCTTCACGCTGGTATGTACGCCCATTAATAATTGAACTGACATATTGTCTTGTCCAATTAAACTTATCAGCTATGTCATTTGTATCAAGATCAGCATCTATCATTGCTTTCTTTACCTGTTTTGACCAATGGGAGTAAATTATATTCATCTATTTCTCTCCTTTCCCTACAAATTCCACCAAAAACTATGACTTTACTTTGTAAATTAAAACAGCTACAATAAAATAGCGTATAGTATACTGTGGAAAAATTATCTCTAACGGAAATGACAGTTTCCGTTTGTTTTTAGTATACTTCGCTATAATCTTTGTTTCTTTATAAATTTTATTATTAATACAATAACTCATTTTAGCGCAATTGTCAATGTTTTACTCATCAAAATGAGTTCAGTGGTGGTGCCTCTATGTTTTATGAACAACTATTACTATTATGTAAACAAGAAAACACATCTATTTCAGCTGTCGCACAAGAATTAGGTTTTAGTACTGGTTCGATATCAAATTGGAAAAATGGAAAAATACCAAACGGTGACACAATACTTAAATTTGCCAATTTTTTTCATGTAAGTACTGATTATCTATTAACCGGAAAAGTTAGTTGTGACACTATTTCTAATGATGAAAAAGAGTGGATCTCACTATATAGAAAACTTGCTGCTTATGATTCTAATCTTATCAAAGAAAGCAACATTTACATAGAAGGGCTTTTGAAAGGTTATCAAATACATCCATAAATTACAAATTTATATTGCTCCAATAGTTTTAAATCTACTGGAGCAATATACATAATTAGTTTTTCTATTCTTTTATAAATCGAAGTTTATCCACAACCCCTCCTGTGATTACCAAATCATCTCCGTCCATCTCTGCAGTAAAAACAGTATTTGAGTAAAATCCATCTCCCATTATTTCTAATTGATAACCATTTTCTATTTTCTCATATGTTCCATTAAAAAACTTTCCATCTTGATACCATGTACATTCCTCGTTTGAGGTAAAACTAATGGAATATGTATCATCCTCACTTGAATATGTACCTGACACTTTGCTCTTTCCGCATCCTGTCAAAACTATCCCTAGCATCAATAATGCTATTATTACAACCATCTTTTGCTTCTTCATAATTGTTTTCTCCTATCACAATATATTTTTATTTATCCCACACAAATAAGGGTGGACAATTCTGCTCATTATTCGATGCCGTCACACTTTTATCTGTATCTGCCTTATTGCACGATCTACAGTAATAAAAACTACCATATGTGCCTTTAGGCTGATATATAAATTTTTTTCCACAGTTCCAACAGTAAATTGGATAATTATATGGGTCGCTTAAGTTCTTATCCTTTAATTTCTTTACCAGCTCTGCTTCGATATCCATATCCTTCTTATATAGTTCCAGCCTTACAAGAGGAACTTCATGCTGTGATGCTATGTAATCTTTAAATTTATCGAAGAACATAATTGATGGATTTGTTTTATGTTGTGATCCATCCGCTTCGATTATAAGCACTGGCAAATGTGCCGATCTGTTATAAACAGTAAAATCAAAATGAGATAACTCAAAATGTTTTTCAGAATAGTCAGTGCCATCAACTAAGTCACAGAACTTATCATACATATTTTTGAAGTTATCATATTTCCTGAACTCTTTAAATACTTCTGAAACCGGCATATGTGGAAAAATACAAAAATGTTCTGTATCAATAATTTTATGTAAGGATTGAAAAACTTCATGCTCCGCTTTACTATCCCATAACGAAATGCTGGTACATATGGGTTCCATTTTTTTACTGTTCTCTTCC
>CAMXBD010000026.1 GCA_947179245.1 uncultured Lachnospiraceae bacterium
ATACATGACACCGGGAAAACATACGATAGCTGCCGTTCCATTTGTCGCAAGCCACGACAAGGAATGCATGATAAACGCTAAATCCGCCTTTGATTTCGGCGCAAGCACACCAGCGGGAGAAAAACGTTCATCACTAATAAGAATAGGGTTATCATCGCCTTCCCATTTAATAGAATACGGCGGATTGGAAACAATCGCCTCAAACGGCTCATCATCCCAATGTAAAGGCTCTGTCAAAGTATCTCCATGTCCAATACTGAATTTTTCATATCCTATGTCATGCAAGAACATATTGATACGGCAAAGATTATATGTAGTAATATTGATTTCCTGTCCGAAAAATCCCTGACGCACATTTTCTTTTCCTAAAACTTTTGCAAATTTTAGCAATAGCGAGCCGCTTCCACAAGCCGGATCATAAACTTTGTTTACTTCTTTCTTTCCTAATACAGTGATTCTTGTCAGAAGTTCTGAAACCTCCTGCGGCGTATAATACTCTCCACCACTCTTTCCTGCATTAGAAGCATACATTCCCATTAGGAACTCATAGGCATCACCAAATGCATCAATTGTATTATCCTGATAATCCCTTAACCTCATATCCGCAACACCATTTAGGAGTTTAACCAGTTTCTCATTTCTCTTAGCTACAGTGCCACCTAGTTTATTACTATTTACATCAATATCATCAAACAGTCCTTTAAAGTCATCCTCACTGTCATGTCCCTGTGCAGAACCTTCTATATCTCTAAATACACTTTCTAACGTTTCATTCAAATTTTCATTGTTTAGCGCTTTCTCTTTTACATTGCAGAATAGCTGACTGGGCAAAATAAAATATCCCTTTGACTGCACCAAGTCCTCCCTTGCTTCCTCTGCACTCTCATCATCTAACTTGGCATAATCAAAATTCATATTGCCTGCTTCTAATTCTCCTGCATTCACCTATTTAACAAAATTCTCCGAAATATATCTATAAAACAGCATCCCTAATACATACTGTTTGAAATCCCACCCATCCACACTGCCTCTAAGATCATTCGCCATGTTCCATATGGTACGGTGAAGCTCGTCTCTCTCTTGCTCTTTCCTGTTGTCAATCATTGGACAACCTCCCTGTATAATTCTCCACATTTTAACCATAAATGTTATTTTACATTGTATCATTAAATCACTTTATTTCCCATCTCTTTCCTATTTTACTTCCCTCTTAGAAACATCACTTATCAGCCCCACAATCTCCTCCACCGCCTTCCGATACTCCTCCACATTATCAATCATCGGCGCATGTCCGGCATTGGGAATCAGATAGAGCTTCTTATCCGGCGCCTCCAAGTTCTCAAAATACTTTATACTAATCTCCACGGGCGTCTGGCAGTCCTTTTCTCCAAGCACATAATAGACCGGAACCCGATAACGGTTTTCTTTTTTCTTTAGATCAAATGCCATCAGTTCCTTCATCACCTGTATATTGACCATCATTCCTGTCATAAATGGTAATAGATCTTTTATTCCCATCACAGGTGACCTGCGCCACAAATCAATGACCGTCTTGTTAAAATCCTGCGCCAAACCATACTTCCCCTGCAAGCTTCTGATCTGCCCCATCTTGCGATAAACGTTCATGTCAAAATAGTCTGGAGGATATTCACCGATTTTCTGTAATTTCTTGATATCTTTCGCATTGCCGCTCCTCTTGACGACATCTTCTAATATGACATAACCGGTACGCTCATTTTCCACAATATCAATGACCTGTCCGCATCCGATATAGCATAGTATATGCTCGGGATGCTCCAACGCAAACATACTGCCAAGCACGCTGCCCCACGAATGTCCCAGAATCGCAATCTTATCTTTGCCATAGACTTTCTTTAGATGCAGTACAATTTCCAACAGATCGCTTTTTAATATCTCTGTATTGGGTTTGCTCTTTTTATTTCTTAACCACGTTTTCCCTGCACCGCGCTGATCATAATACACAACATTATAATTACGCTCCGCATATTCTTCCACGACAAAGGCAAAAAAACTCTCCGTCTGTCCCGGTCCGCCATGTATAAATAATAAGACCGGATCTTCTGGTTTAGACTTGTAATGCAGCAGATAGTGATCAATTCCTGCAAGAGTTACATATTCTTCTATGTAAGTTTTTTCTGTTTTCACTGTTCGTTCTCCTCCCCAATCAGATAATTCACTGTCCGTGCCAATGTCTTAAATTGAATCTGCGGCTGATAGAAAGCTGTCAGCGGATTTCTTTCATGGCGGTAACAATTGTTCACGATACAAGTCATCTGGATGCCGTCATATGCCGATGAAATAAAGGCAAGCAATTCTTCCGCGCCCACTCTCGGATGTATCCTGCCGCGCTCAACCTGCTCCCTAAAATATTCCATGGTGCGTATTGTCAGATATTCCATGTTCCCCGTTTCAGGAAGGTTTTTCATAATTTTATCGATTCTCTTCGGCATATTCATGGCAAGCACAGAAAGTTCAAAATCAATCTTCTCGATTCCCATCAACTCACGGCTCATAAATTCTGCAAGCATCTCAAACAGAAGGTTTGTAATATCCGCTGGCGGCAGACAATCTTTCTGCGCCAGAATCTCATCAATCTTATCTTTGATACTCATCTGCTCGCGCATCTGCCGGATCATATCTGCCAGAACATCGTCTAAATCTTTGTAAAATCGGTAAATCCCTCCCTGACTCAGCCCTGTTTTATCAATAATATCTTGCATGGTAACTGTGCTGACTGTTTTTTGCAGACACAACTCATATGCCGCATCCGTAATCATTTTCTTTTTATTTATAATATATTCTTCTGTTACCTTCGGCATAAATCTCTCCCCTGTATTCAAGTGTCGATATATAACAAAAAATGAATCTTGTTTCATTTTAAAAGAACGCTAAATTTTTGTCAAGAAAAAAGGCCCCGAAAATCCGAAGCCTTTCATAATATGTTCTCTTAATATCCAAATATTTCTACTGCTTTCTGCATCCGCCCGATAACTTCCACTCCAAACGGACAGTTGCGCACACAGCTTCCACAGGAGATACATTCTGATGCGTGATGTTCCAACAGCTTATAATGATCTGCTACCGTCTCCGGAACTTCTCCCTGCGCCAGTGCAAGGTTTAGATACTTATTAATATCCGCCACATTGATTCCCACACTGCACGGTGCGCAGTGCCCGCAGTACATACAATTTCCATGGAATTTGAATTTCTCCATACGGGACAGCACAGTGGAATAATCTTTCTCTTCTCTGGAAGCCTCGAAGTAGGATACTGCTTTGTCCACTTCGGCAATACTGCGGCATCCTGCCATGACCGAAACGACCGCAGGTCTTGTCAGGCAGTACTCAATACATTGATACTCATTGAACGCCACGCCAAAAGGAGAAAGTTCTTCATTCAGCATATCGCCTCCGCCAAAAGCCTTCATGACATCGATTGCGACATCTTCTCTCTCACACAGCTCGTACAGCGCTTTTCTCTCAGGGTCCATACCGATGCGTCCATTCTGATAGTTCTTAGGATCCCACAGATCGTTACAATCTTCGCTGGCTGGCTGCATGTCATAAGCCGCATTCACGGAAAACATCAGCACATCGACCAGTCCCGTCTCAACCGCTCTGCGTGCCACTACCGGATTGTGAGAACTTAACCCGATGGCGCGGATCGTTCCCGCCGCTTTCAGTTCTTTACAATACTCAATAATCTCACCACCGAATACCTCTTCAAAATCACTCTCACTATCTACATAATGAATCATACCGATATCAAGATAATCTGTTCCTAGTCTCTGCAGCTGGTCTTCCATCGCCGCTTTTACCTTGGGCAATTCTCTTGTACGCAGATATTGCCCGTTCTCCCACACAGAACAAATATGTCCCTGCAACACGATTTTGTCCCGTCTGCCCGCAATGGCAGCGCCCATATTATCGCGAAACTCAGGATTTGAAGTATACATATCAATAAAATTAATTCCCAGCTCCATAGCACGGTCAAGCATTGCCTTAAATTCCTCACGGGACTTTCCCATGAATCCTTCACATCCGAGAGCGATCTCACTCACTTTTTGTCCATTACACCGCTTCAATGTTCTATATTTCATGTAACATCTCCCTAGCTTACATAATTGTCAAAATATCCCTGAATTAAGATTACCGGTGTGCCTTTATCACCCGAACCGCTTGTCAGATCACACAGGGAACCAATCAAATCCGTCAGTCTCCTTGGTGTTGTACCCTGAGATGCCATATCGCCTACCAGATTATCTTTCTTCTCTCTGATGCGATTAGAGATTGCTTCCTTCAGCGCTTCTCCGGACAGATCCTTGAAATCATTGTCCGCCAGATATTTTAATTTTACTTCATTGGGTGTGCCTTCCAGACCGGGTGTGCTGGCAGGAGACACACAAGGATCAGCAAGCTCCCATATTTTTCCGACCGGATCTTTGAACGCACCGTCACCGTATACCATAACTTCCACATGTTTTCCGGTTCTGTCAAGAATCTCTTTCTGGATATCCATCACCAGATCCGTACACTCCCGCGGGAATAACTTGATTGTATCCTCTGTAGACTTATTGGAACCGAGCAGACCGTATTTCTCATTACAGCCGCTGCCGTTTACCGGTGCCGTGAGAATATCGTCCATTCCCATTACCACCTCGGCACCCGCCGCCTTCAAGAGTCTCTTAGTACGCACTCTCGTATGTATATCGCAATTCAACACTTTCTTGGCATAAGGAAGAATACTGCGGCAATCGTTAGCAAAAATAATCTCTACCTCGGCACCCGCTTCCTGAATCAGTTCTCCATAATAAGATACATAATCTACTCCCGTAAAAGGATGTTTGTTCTCTCCGAAAAGTTCACGATACCTCTCCAATGTCAGCACATCACTGTACGGATTGATCCCTGCTTCATCCAACTGATCCAATGAGACAAGTTCGTTGCCTACTTCATCGCTGGGATAGCTTAGCATCAACACCACTTTCTTGGCACCCATAGCAATTCCTCTTAAGCAGATCGCAAAACGGTTTCTCGACAAAATTGGGAAGATAACACCGATCGTCTCACCGCCAAGCTTCTCTCTTACATCCTGTGCAATCGCTTCCACCGATGCATAGTTGCCCTGAGATCTCGCTACAACAGACTCTGTCACTGCAATTACGTCTCTGTCACGGATTGCAAATCCTTCTGCCTCTGCCGCTTCTAAAACACTATCTACAACAATCTTAGACAAGTTATCTCCTTCTCTGATAATCGGGCATCGTATACCCCTTGATACAGTTCCAACTTTTCTTTCCATGATATATCCCTTCTCTCTTTATAGAATGTTTCCTATCTCATTTTGCCAAAAAAAGCATAAAAAAGCAACAATATTCGTCATCTGCGTTAAATTCCCCCGGTTCTCTTCATTTACATTTCCACTACCTTTGTTGCAATCTTCTCCCGGAATCGCACATCATGCTCCACAATAAGCATTGTAGGCTGATATTGCAGAATCAGATTCTCTATCTGCATTCTGGAAAAAACATCAATATAATTTAACGGTTCATCCCAGATATACAGATGTGCGGACTTTAACAGGCTGGCGGCAATCAACACCTTTTTCTTCTGCCCCTCGGAGTACTCTTCTATATTCTTGGCAAACTGCACCCGCTCCAAATCAAGCTGTCTTAAGATTGCCAGAAAAAGGCTTTCATCCAGATCATTCTTCCGTCCATATTCCTTAAGACTTCCTCGTAAATATGAGGTGTCCTGATTGATATAGGAAATGACAAGACCCGAAGCAGTTGTCAGTGTGCCGGACTCTTGCATATGATCCGGCAGGTCCAGCTCCACGCCGTTGTACACATTCTGCGCCACTGCGTTTTGCGCCGTCATCTTCCGCTCTGCATCATGTGCCAGAATCGCTCTAATCAGACTGGATTTCCCACAGCCGTTCTCACCATGGAGGAAAACTCTTTCGCCCCGGCGCAGTTCAAAATTAAAATCTGTAAATACTTCCGAGATACCGTTCCGATTTCCGGAGCAGTACGCAATCCCATAATCTCTCGCCGAAATCAGCACTTCCTTGTGATACTGCATGGGCATGATCTTCAGGTCTGCCGGACGCTCAATATCCTGTAGCAGCCCTTCCTTCTGCTCTATCTCGTCGGCGATCCTTCTCTCCATCTGCGTTCTTCTGCTCTGCATTTTCTTGGTCTTAGCTCCGATGTAGGCACGCGTGTTCTTACACCTGTCATGTTCTTGCACCGGATCAAACCCAATCTTAGTCCGCTCATTCTGATCCGCCCACTCACGTGTTCTCTCCGCCGCCTTGTTCAGACGCCGTATTTCTTTCCTGTGCTTTTCATTTTCCGCCTCATGAAAAGCATCCATGCGGTTCTTGTTTTCCCACCATGATGAAAAATTCCCACTCTGCACCTCAATCGTACACCTATTCAATACCAGTACATGATCGATACAGGCATCTAACAGATCACGGTCATGGGACACAAGAATGAATCCCTTCTTCTGCCGCAAGTACTCTTTTACTATATCTCTGGAACCTTGATCTAAATGATTTGTCGGCTCATCGATCAGCAGGAAATCATTTTCTCCGCAAAAGAGAATCGCAAGCATCACCTTGGTACGTTCCCCGTGGCTCAATGTCCGAAAAGGTCTGTAGAGTACATCCGCCTCCAGATGCAGTTTCTCCAGCTCACAGATAATCCGCCAAAGTTCGCATCCCGGTTTCAGTATCTCTATAAATTCTGTACTGCATTGATCCATCTGCTGTTCCGTAATCCGATACGGAAAATAATCAAATACCACCGATGTACTGATATGCCCCTGATACTCACTTAATTTTCCCATTAGAAGATTCAGGAATGTGGTTTTCCCTTTACCGTTTCTTCCGATAAACCCTAACTTCCAGTCTGTATCTATCAGAAACGATACGTTTTCAAATATATTGTCAAAACTTCCTTCATAACAAAAGGTAAGGTTTGATACGCTGATTTGTGCCATAGTGTTTATTCCTCCTGTTCATATCATCCGGCTCTGCTTTCATGCACGCAAAAAAAGAATCATCTGATGCCAAATGATTCCGGACGAGTTTCTGTTACATAAACACTATTTATTGCTCAATCAGCCAACCCGCACAGCACTTCCTGCGATGTCAGCCTGATCAAATATTTATCTATCATTAAATATACAAATAAAGAGCGGTTATGAAAATGAGAAACATAATCCACTTTTGGCAACATGACAAAAAATCGAGCTTCGCTCGATTGCGAGATTTACTGCACGAACTCGGACAAACTCATAATTTCATGTTTCAAAAGTTGATTACAGCCTCATCTTTCCACCTCTCTCGTTTTATGATAACTTATTATAAAAACCTCTCTTATGGTTTGTCAATAAGTTTTATTTACAATATATATTTATCACATTTCTAACCTTATTATTTTGCTAATGTCAGATTGAAATACCATTAAGACACAAAATTTTCTCATTTTAAACATATTTCTTTCTCAAATAAGCTGTATAATTCCCATGTAAGTATTGAGAAAGGAGCCCGCCCCGCATGACCTTCCGCCATGAATGGAAACACGAGATCAGTTTATCCGATATGATCACGCTTCGAAGCCGTCTACAGGCAGTCGCCCAAATCGACTCTCATGCCATAGACGGAAACTACGAAATCCGAAGTCTGTACTTTGACAATCTGTCAGACAAGGCTCTCCGCGAGAAAATAGACGGTGTAAATAATCGTGAAAAATTCCGCCTTAGATACTATAACAAAGATGTTTCCCTGATCCATCTGGAGAAAAAAAGCAAACAAAACGGACTGGGAACAAAGACAAGCGCCGTTCTGACCAAGGATGAGGCACAGGCAATCATCGATGGAGATTACAGCCGGATAGCAGAGAGTGAATGTCCTCTTATAAAAGAACTGTATCTGAAAATGACAACACAGCAGCTTCGCCCGAAAACGATTGTAGATTACACAAGAGAGCCTTACATATTTCCTGCAGGCAATGTCCGGGTCACCATGGATTACGATATCAGAACCGGTCTTAAGTGTACCGACTTTTTAAACACCGGATGCACTACCATTCCCGCCGGCAATGCTCCGATTATTCTGGAAGTCAAATGGGACGCTTACCTGCCGGATATTATCCGCGATATTATACAGCTTAACGGACGACATACATGTGCTTTTTCAAAATATGCCGCCTGCCGCATATATGGCTGACAAATTGTGTTTCGTTCAATTACGGAATATGCTTTGCAAACTCAAAAATATAGTAAAGAGAAACGGAGAAAAATTATGACTTTTAACGACATCTTCAAATCAAGCTTTCTGGAAAACGTAACAAGTGTAAGCCTTCTTGATATGATACTGGCACTGGTACTTGCCTTTGGTCTGGGCATGTTCATTTTCCTCGTTTATAAAAAGACTTTTTCCGGTGTTATGTATTCATCCAGTTTTGGTGTGACTCTGGTAGCCCTCACCATGATCACAACACTTGTGATCCTTGCCGTAACTTCCAATGTAGTACTTTCCCTTGGTATGGTCGGCGCTTTATCTATCGTTCGCTTCCGCACTGCGATCAAAGAGCCGCTGGACATCGCTTTCTTATTCTGGTCAATTGCGGTGGGCATCGTTCTTGCCGCCGGATTGATACCTCTGGCTGTGATTGGCAGCATTGCAATCGGTATTTTCCTCTTAATCTTTGTCAACCGGAAATCATATGTCAATCCATATATTGTTGTAATCAACTGTACCGATCATGACAGCGAGCAAGAGGCTGTCGAATACCTAAAACAGCATGTAAATCGTTTTGTCGTCAAAAGCAAGACTGCAAGAAAAGGCTCCATTGAACTGAACGCCGAGATCCGCATGAAGGACGACAATACAGATTTTATCAACGATCTGGCAGATATGGAAGGTATTGATAACGCTGTGTTAGTCAGCTACAATGGTGATTATATGGGCTAAGGAGGGCTTCCATGTCTACAAATAAACATTTTGACAAAATATGCTGCATTATTCTGGCTGTCATGCTCATCCTGACCGCCTTATTCATAAATGCAGGAAAGCTGGGCGTACAGGCAGTAAGCGCAGCAGTAGGATATGCCTCAAAATTATTCAATACCTCTACCGTACATACCATTGATATTGTAATGGACGACTGGGATTCTTTTATCGAAAACTGCACAGACGAACAATACGCGGACTGCACAGTCATCATCGATGGTGAAGCCTATCGGAATGTGGCAATCCGCGCGAAGGGTAATACTTCTCTCACATCAGTGGAATCCTACGGAAATGACCGGTACAGTTTCAAGATAGAGTTTGACCACTACGATAATGCGATCAGCTACTATGGTCTTGATAAATTATGCCTGAATAACATCATTCAGGATAACACTTACATGAAAGATTACCTCACATATCAATTGATGCGCGAATTTGGTGCGGACGCTCCGCTATGCAGTTACAGCTATATCACGGTAAACGGCAGCGACTGGGGACTGTATCTTGCAGTAGAAGGCATTGAAGATTCCTTTTTACAGCGCAGTTACGGCAATGATTATGGACAGTTATACAAACCGGACAGCATGAGTATGGGCGGCGGACGCGGCAACGGACGTGAATTTGATATGAATAATGTCGAGATGCCTGACAAAACGCCTGAGCCTATGGACAGAAAAGATATGGAAGGAAGTGAAAATGGTGGCAGCGGTATGCCACATGACCGCACTATGGGAAGCAGCGACGTCTCTCTGCTATATACTGACGATGAGTTTGACAGTTATTCCAACATATTTGACAACGCCAAAACCGACTTGTCAGACGCCGACAAAACACGTCTGATTGAATCCTTAAAGAAACTGAACAATAATGAAGAGATTGAAAATATTGTAGATATAGACGAGGTAATCAGATATTTTGTAGTGCATAACTTCGTGTTAAACTTTGACAGCTATACCGGAAGTATGATCCACAACTATTATCTATACGAAGAAGACGGACAGCTTTCCATGATCCCGTGGGACTATAATCTGGCATTCGGCGGCTTTGAAGCACAGACCAATGCCACAGAACTTGTCAACTATCCCATTGATACGCCCGTATCCGGCGGCACGATTGATTCCAGACCAATGCTGGCTTGGATATTCAACAACGAGGAGTATACCGATTTATATCATCAATATTTCGACGAATTTATCAAAGAATACTTCGACAGCGGTTACTTTGAGAGCCTGACGGATTCTGCGAAAGAATTGATCTCGCCCTATGTAGAAAGCGATCCAACGAAATTCTGTACCTATGAGGAATTTGAAAAGGGAGTATCTGCCTTAAAGGATTTCTGTACACTGCGTGCCGAAAGCATAAGCGGTCAGCTTGCCGGAACGATTCCCTCCACCTCCGAGGGACAGGCTCAGGATAGTTCCGCACTGCTCGATGCAGACGGACTTACAATCTCAGATATGGGGACTATGAATCATATGATGGGTGGCGGCTTTCCAAGCGGAGACGAACATGCAGACGGCTTCCTGCCGCGTGGCAGACGTGGAGATGCTGTCGAAGCGTTCAACCCTCAGAATGATTTCGTTCCTCAAGATAATGCTGCTCCATCGGGCAGACCTGCCGAACCTAATGACTCCTCTCGTCCGGGTAGTTTCACCCCGCCCGACATGCAAAACGGGAGCCCGGCAAATAATACCGTCTCCCTTGTATTGCTTGGTGTATCCACCAGTATTTTGATCCTTGGTCTTATGACTGCGCTGCTATTCCGAAGACGCCGGTAAATTACTGTTTACTCGTTCGGACGATAATAGAATCTGCCCGACAATCCTTCTGTCCTGATCGCATTGACAAAGGCACTTTCATCCGCATGTTTTACGGCATCGATTACCTCTTTGCTCTCCTCCTTGGACACGACAGAGTACACCACTTTTCTCTTCTCGTGTTCATAGGAGCCTTCACCGCTTAAGATTGTCGCCCCATGCATACTGACTGTATTGATCGCCTTGCAGACTGCATCCGCCTGATTGGTCACAATAAACAGTGTCTGCTTCTGATATCTCTTATAAAGCATGTGCAGCATCTGGGTAGATGCATACTGATAGATAATAGAATACAATGCTTTATCAAATCCAAATAACAAACCTGCAATCATGATGATAACGACATTAAAGGCAAGAATAAAGTTCCATGCATCCACGCCTTTTTTCTCTGACAGGTAGATTGATATAAAATCTGTCCCGCCCGTGGTTGCATTCATGGACAGGCATAAGCTGATTGCAAAGCCGCTGATAATTCCGCCGAATATGCTGATCAAAAGTACGTCGTAGGTTACCGCCACTTCAGGAATAATATCTGTCAATATACTTGTCACCAGAATCGAAAGGCAGGAGTATAATGTAAACTTCTTGCCGATGAAGCGAAAGCCTATATAGATTGGCACTGCATTCAATAGCAGATTGACAGGTGTATACGGGATAGAAATATGAAAAAACATCTTACATACACTCTGTATTAATATCGTTAATCCAGTAGCGCCTCCCGGATATAAACCTCCTGTACTGACAAAAGTTTTAATATTAACTGCCATGATTGCTGACGCAAAGCAGATAATAACGATTCGTTTTCCATCCTTTTTTAAATCAAAAGTCATAGCCGGCTTTCCCCATATAAATTTATTTATTCGCCATCTCACAGAGTTCGTCAAGCATCTTAGGAAGATCCTGAGCCATATTTTCATCTGTAAACTGACATGTACCGACTTTCTTATGTCCGCCGCCGCCATATTTGAGCATCAGGCTTCCGACATTTACATCACTTGTCTTATTCAGAATACTGTAACCTACTGCCGCAGAACATCCCAGACCGCCTTTACCGTTGACGATCCATGCAGAAATATTCTGTTCAGGATACATACTGTAGATCATAAAACGATTACCGGTATAGATAGTTTCTACACCTCTCAAATCTGTGATGATAACATTACCTTTCACCTCAGTATGAGCCGTAACCATTTCTTTGAACTTCTCAGTCTGTTCGTTATATACTTCAATACGCTCCTGAACATCCGGCAGATTTAAAATCTCATCTGTCGTCATCGTACGGCACGCATCAATCAGCTTCTCCATAAGCTGATAATTGGAAATTGTAAAATTGCGGAAACGACCAAGCCCCGTTCTGGGATCCATCAGATAGCCGACAAGAATCCAGCCCTTAGGATTCTGAATCTCATCAATTGTAAGATTCCCCGAATCAACCTTATCAACCGCCTCCATCATATCATCAAACTGCGGAAATCTCTCTCTGCCGCCGTAATACTCATAAATGATTCTTGCACAGGAAGGCGTGATACGGCTCTCACCTTTATATTTGCCTTCTAGCTGTAATCTCTCATGTTCACTGGAATGATGGTCAAACCACAAACCGCACCCTTCCACATAGGGAACATTGGCAAGACAATCATCCTCTGTAATCTCAATCAATCCATCCTGCAGATCCTTGGGATGCGCAAACTTCCAATGGTCAATAATACCCGCTTCTTTCAGCAACGCCCCACATGCTAGTCCATCAAAATCCGAACGTGTTACTAACCTCATAATCATCCTCCATCTCAAAGTAATTAGCTTTCATGGTATATATACAATACTTGTCTGAAACTTGAAATACCGTTAAATTACATTATAGACAATTTTTGTGTTTTTTTCAATATGACCAAAAGAAAACGATGGAAATTATTCTCCCCGCACACACCACTCCAACTCCTTTGCTGGTATGACTCTGTAATTCTCATCACCTTCACCGACCCGGAGTATCACATTGTTTATTCCTGCCTGAATAATCAGTCTCGCACATAACGGACACGGTTTGGCTTCACGCACCGAACCGTCTTTCGGATTAATTTTAGTTAAATATAAATCGGCTCCCATTGTCTGTTCACGGGAACAATTTAAGAGTGCATTGGCTTCCGCATGGACTGCCCTGCACATGGCATATCCCTCTCCTTGATGCATATTCCGTTTCATCCGCGGACAGTCTCCTATATCACAGCAGTTCTCAAAACCTCTGGGTGAACCGTTGTAACCTGTGGAGATCACAGCATCGTTTTTTACGATGACGGCGCCGTATTTACTTTTGAGGCAAGTGCTTCTGTAAGCAAAATTCTCGGCGCAGTTTAAATAGGTATCTGTTTTGGATATTCGGCTGTTTCCGGCTGGTTTGACCATGGCGAATTTTCTCCTCAATTATTTTTTGCATGTTAATATGATTGTAACATCATCTAAAAATAATAGGAAGGGGTGCGTGATATGACAGCATTCGAGATTATCTCAACTTTCATTTGTTTACTATAATATCTTTCTCTACCCTTTCAACCTCCTAGCCCATCTTCCCACCGTAAACGGAATAAATGCACAGCCAAGCAGTACCGGAACCGTGATGAGCATCCACGGTGACCATACAATCTGCCCAAACAGGTGGAATACATTCGTCCTGAAAATATCCGACACACTTCCAACGAGGGGTAACAGTTCCACCCATTTCACCACCGGCACCGGCATATAATTCTCCAAGGCTCTGGGCAGATATACCACCGCCAGACTGCCGACCAGCGCGATAAAATTATTCTTAGCTGCCGCCGAGAAAAACATGACCAATGCCGCAAGACCAATTGCACCGAGCAGTGTAAAGGCATACTCATAAATCTCTGCCTGAAGCATATTCATCGGCGCTACCGCAATCATCTTAATATACTGAATCGGCATATCCCAGCCTGCCGTCCCTAAATAGATGAGTTGTCCTGCTATGGCTCCCGCGGCAGTCACAAAGAAAAGCTCTATTGTAAATGCTATACCGCTTAAAACTTTTGCACGGGCTGTCTCTTTCCAGCCGTTCTTCGTCGTCAGCATAAGCATTCCCGTACCATTATGCCACTCGCCAGAGAAAACCGTGGACAGTGCAATCACAATAAATACTGCTATAACTATGCCAAAATCGGGCAGCATCTCACCAAGAAACATCGACCATCCGTTGACCCATTGATAGCTATAAGGCTCCTCCACCCTGTCATTCATCCGAAGCAGAAATTCCTTCTCTTCCTCCGTGTGCCCGAATATCTCCAGCCACTTCTCTACTGCCTGTTGCCGCTTCTCGTAGAATCCCGTCAGTTTCTTCGGCTCCACATAGCTGATCAAAAACGATGGATAATCCTGTGTGGCATCTTCCAATTCAGGGTACAGCATCCCAATCCAGTTATTGACCGCAATGAAATCCGTTCTTCGGGTTTGTGCACGATATTCTTCTGCCCTCTCCTTATCGCCTGCTCTGTAGGCAGACTCATCCGCGCGCGCCAGTCTCTGATAGTCACTCACCATACTCTGCACCACTTCATCTGTCAGCTCTCCTTTCCACTGTCCGGCATACTCCTTACTCTTCCTGATATTCTCATACCCGTCAAAGTTATTTCCAAGCCCTCCACCTTTTGTGCTTCCAAAATTAGTCCACTGGTATGTCAGGAAACTTCCAAATGCCACAATATAGAGTACGCACAGAAGAAAACTTATCCGGACGCTTTTCTTTTTCCATAGCTTCTTATGCTCCTGAAGAAACAATTCTTTCATCATATAAATTACCATGCCTTTCCCGAAATTCTATTCTCAAATCTCTTTGTAAAGTATCATCCCGCTGTCTCTTTCACCGGAAAATAATACAAATACAAGTCCTCCAATGCCGCCGGACATGCCACCGCCTGCGGCGACGGTTTCTCATCCGATACGATCCGAAGCACCACATGTCCATCCTCATGGCGAAGATTGGAGATTGTCGCTTTCTTTTCCCATTTATGCACTTCCGCCGGTACAACTTCCAGCTCCCATACTTTACCCTGCGCCTGCTCTACCAGCTCCGGCACTGTTCCCTGCGTCACGAAACCACCCTTTTTCATGATAAAAACATGATCCGCTATAGCTTCAATATCCGAGACAATATGGGTAGAAAGGAGTACGATTCTGTCCCCTGCGTAATCCGCAATCAGATTCCGGAAGCGCACCCGTTCCTTCGGATCGAGCCCCGCGGTCGGCTCATCGAGAATCAATATCTTCGGGCGATTGAGCAGCGCCTGCGCGATACCAAGTCTCTGTTTCATTCCCCCCGAAAAAGTTTTGATTTTTTTGGACGCCACATGCTCTAACCCCGTTATCTCCAGCAGTTCTTCACTGCGCTTTGCCGCCTTCTTTCTCGGAACGCCCTTAAGCACAGACATATATCTTAGAAATTCTGTTGCCGTATAATTAGGATAATAACCGAAATCCTGCGGCAGATACCCTAGCAGATCTCTGTATTCGGCACCCATCTCTATCACATTTCTCCCGTCAAAAAGCACCTCCCCCGAAGTCGCTTCAAGAATCGAACAGATCATGCGCATCAATGTTGTCTTACCCGCGCCATTCTCTCCCAGAAGACCATATACTCCCGGTTTCAAAACTGCGCTGACACAATCCACCGCAATTTTACTTCCATAATGCTTTGTCAATCTGTCAACTGATAATTCCATACATTTTTCCTTCCTTCCACGTCTGAATGATAAATCCGATTTCCCTGATAAAAAAGGTTGTGAATACAATAAGTCCCGTCAGCCATAATCCTGTTGCCGATGTCTCATACAGCCATGGAGCAATCTGGGCTGATAATCCCCATGCCCCGCAGGAGAGAACGGAAAACGTTATGCCTGCTGTAATGTTTCCGTGCCTGCATGTGCGGATACGTCTCAGCATTTCGACCATACATGCAAGAAAAGGCACAATAATATACAAAATCATCTGCACAATCTGATCGGACACTCCCGACACAGATATTTCCAAGCAGAGCAGAATTGTCATACACAGCATCTGCGCCGCTCCCGCTATAATTAATTTTGCCAGCACAATCTGCGCACCGGAAGCTCTGGTTGCCGCTTCCATCTCGCACATACCGTTCATCTGATTCCGGTACAGTACCGGCACAAGCGCCAATCCGAATAATGGTATAAACGCCGGGGGCACCTTTTCCGCCGTCATTCCAAGGCAGCTTACTATAAGCGCAAGTATCTGCAAGCCGAAAATAGATAGCCCTTCAAACCGAAAAACATCCGAAAGATAAGTCCAAAATCCGGTACGTTCTTCATATCCGAAAGACTGTCCGTGCATCTCAGTAATGCACATCTGTATTGTCTCCTGCATTTTCTCACCGTTAGGTTTTCCCGGAACTTGCATCCTGTCATGCAAATAATTCTCTAATTCATCATACTTAATCTTAGCTGTTCCCTGCTCGTTCACATCACATCCCTGTTCTGAGTCTATCTGTCCGTCCACATGATGCCTCACTGTTTCCACCCCTTTCTCATAATCTCAAGAGCACATCTCACCCTGCTCTGAGCTGTTCTCAAGGTACAGTCCATAACTTTTGCAATTTCCGCAAAGCTTAACTGCTCCCCGAATCTTAGAATAACGGCTTCCCTCTGCTCCGGCGACAGCTTCCGGAGCAGTCTGTCTATTTCATCTCTGTCTTCCAGTTTGGAAAATGCCGTACATTCCTCGGATAGTTCGTCACACAGTGCATGCCATGTCGTTTTTCTGCTCTCGTCAATACACAGGTGATTGGCGATCGTATACAGCCACGATTTGAATCTGTCCCTCTTACCATATCGCGACAGATTCTTAAAGACTCGCAGGAATGTCTCCTGCGTCAGATCCTCCGCCCGTGCATCGTCAGCGCAGTGCCATCTGCAATATCTTAAAATAGCAGCATAATAGCGCAGAATTAGTTCCTCTGCGCTATTGTCATCACCATCTCTGATTCGTTCAATCAGTTCGTCGTCTGTCATGGTCACCCTTTCCTGTCACACTGCCCTCACATTGACAGCGTCACATACAACCGTATAATATTTGCAGAGCTGCATTAGCGCCTTCTGCTTAATATAACGCTCTGATACTTGAAAATGATCAAAGAATTTTTATTCACATTTTTAATATCTTGGAAATTTGATCGTAATCGTAGTCCCTTCATCCTTAGCACTGTACAAATCGATCTTGGCATGATGAATTTTCACCGCATGTTTCACGATAGAAAGACCCAGTCCCGTACCTCCTACTTCCTTTGAATGGCTTTTATCTACACGATAAAACCGCTCAAAAATACGCTCCTGATGTTCAGGCTCGATTCCGATGCCGGTATCCTTTACCGAAACCCACGCCGATGCTTCATCACAATTTACCACAACAGCTACACTGCCGCCCTTATGATTATACTTAATTGCATTATCACAAAGATTATAAATGATGCTGTAAAGAAGATGTGGTATCCCTTTCATCACGGCAGCTCTGCCGGATAACTCCACAGAAATATTTTCCGACTGTGCCTCGGATTCCAGACTAAGCACCGCCTGCCCCGCCAATGCATAAAGATCAACTTCTTCATAAGCCATATCATCAGCGCCTTCGTCCAGATGTGAAAGACTGATAATATCTTCTACAAGCTGTACCATCCGCTGCGCCTCAGCATAAATCTTCGTCGCAAAAGGTATCGTATCCTCACTTTCCACCATCCCATTCTTCAAAAGCTCCGCATAACCGGAGATAACATGAAGCGGTGTCTTTAATTCGTGGGAGACATTTGCCGTAAACTCACGGCGCATCTGTTCTGCTTTTTCTTTCTCTGTCACATCAAAAAGCAGCACTGCAATTCCCGATATGGAAACTTCTGAAACGATTGGATCCGCATTTACCTTATAACTTCCCCCGTTCAACACGACAGTCCGCTCCGCCCGTTCACCTTCCAAAGCCCTGATCAGAACCTCATGCAGTTCCAGATTCCTGCTGATCGTCAGAATATCTTTGCCCACACAATAATTGTTCGTATTTAACAATTTTTCTGCCGAAGAATTAATGCTGATGATCTTTCCCTTATGATTCAGAAGTATCATGCCCTCTTTCATATTTCCGACGATTGCATCCAGTTCCTTTTGTTTCCGCAAAAGCTGTTCTTCCTGCCATTTCAACTGCGTCTGCTGATTGTCTATACGTCTTAAAAGCGGTGACAGCTCATCGTATTCCATGTTGTCAAGCGGTTCATCTAAATTAAGTTCATTCAACGGTCTCACAATTTTGTGAGAAAGTTTGACTGCTAATACAACAGATAAAATAACGGCAGCAAGAAAAATAATACAGATTGGCTGCGCCATACCGAGTATCAGCATCAAAACGGTATACTGGGTTACAGAAAACCTGATTACAGTGCCGTCCTCCAAACGCTGCGCGCAGTAAAGCAGCCGCTCCATCAGCGTCGCAGAATATCTTCTGCTCTCCCCATAGCCTTGCAAAAAGGCTTCTTTGATCTCCTCACGCTCCATATGGTTTTCCATCTGTGACGTATCTGACATGGTATCATATAAAACTTTTCCATCCGCATCTATCCATGTAATACGGAAATTATGCACTTCAAGCTGATCAAAAAAATCTATCCCCTCATGTGATACACCCTGAGCCGCAAGTGTCGTCTGTGTCTTTAACTGATTCTGCTGTACATCTGAAAAGTAACCGTACAAAATTCCCATAATCAGTACAAACGATGCAATAAATACGGTGACTGCCACGAAGCAGATAGAACGAAAAATACGTTTTGTCATTGTTCTGTCTCCATCCTGTAGCCGACACCACGGACAGTCTCAAGATATTCTCCACATTTTCCGAGTTTGGTACGCAGAGTCCCGATATGTACGTCTACAGTTCTTGTCTCTCCAACATAGTCCGACTCCCAAATCTGTGTAAGAAGCTGAGCCCGCGTAAAAACTTTTCCCGGATTGTTCATAAACAGGTTGAGGAGTTCATATTCTTTCAGCGTAAGTCCAATACGTTCCCCGCCTGCATAAACAGTATGCTCGTCCGTATTTAATTCCAAACTGCCGATACACAAAATTTTGGAATTTTCTTGTTTTTTTGTACGTCTGAGCACTGCCCTAATACGTGAAACCATTTCCATCATGCCAAAAGGTTTCGCCAGATAATCATCCGCACCCAGATCAAGCCCCATAACCTTATCATATTCCGTCCCTTTTGCAGTAGCCATAATGACCGGAATATCCGCAAATTTTGTCTGTGAGCGCACTTCTTTCAGAATAGAAAGTCCATCTTCTTCGGGAAGCATAATATCAAGCAGAATCAATTCCGGCTCCTGCTCTTCCATTGCTTTCCAGAAAGAAGCACCCTCCTCAAAACCTATCGCTTCAAATCCTGTCGTATTTAATGTATAAATCACTAAATCCCGAATTGCACTGTCATCCTCCACGCAATAAATCATACGCCGCCCACTCCTTCTCTGTTGCCGGTAATAGTCACTTTTATTTTAATAGAGCAGCCTTATTTCAGCAACAGTCATTATACATATCATCCAATCTCTGTGCTATTAATAATTCTTCTGCGTATCAACCACTGTCTTAAACAGCGCCCTCTCCTCCAGCATATTCCTGAACTTTTTATCATCCTCCAGCGCATACGCCTTGATCTCATCCATATACTCGTTATAATCACAGATGTAGACCGTCACCGTGGAAATATCATGTCCAGTAGTCGCCAGCTCATATGCATTACTGCTGCCAGACGCCAGCTTCTTCCCTTCTTTGTCAAGCGCTACCGCAAATGTCAGCCTGTTTGCCGGCTCAATCGTGTGCAGGGTCAGCTCTACCGGAGAAATTTCTATCATATCAAGTCCGATTCCCTGTTCGTTGACTTTCCCGACCTGTATGGTCTGTATATCTGCTATACTTTTCTCAATCCTGCACGGCGAAAATTCCCAACTTCCGCTCACTTTATATTGATTTCCATTCTCCGCATCTATCTCTTCCCTGCAATATCCCCGCAAAGATTCTATCTTTATCTGCACCTCAAATGTTTCTGGCACCTCATAACGATCCATATACAGATCCCATGTTTCCTCTGTGACGGCCGGAAGTTCTTCATCTTTCTCCTCAGCTTCCCTGCACGCCGCCTCATACTTGCTGTCGTCTATATTAATGGAATCATAGTCAACGCGCATAATTCCAGCAAAAGTATGTGCATCTTCCAGTCTGCCTTCGATATTTCTGACACCGCCCACCTCAGTATTTCGGAAAGAATACTGCTCTTTCGTATTTGCCTGTATAAGCTGGTAATCTGTATCTCCCATGACAGCAAACGCAGGAAACGCCTCTTCACTCTCAATGCATACACCAAAGAAAATCGCCTGATTGGACGCATAGTACTCCGTAAAAGTGATGGTGATTCCGTTATACTGATCCTGATAAATAAAGCCTTCATCTTGTGCCGATTCACCGGAATTATCCGCCGCTGATTCCACAGATTTATCCTCATACAATTTTTTTGTCTCATCCTCCGGCATTTTCCCAAATGGAAATACTTCCTGTACTTTGGTAAAAATATTGCCAAGTATTGGGATATTTGCCGCAAGTGACGGATTTGCGACACAAATACCTACGGATACAAAAACCACTGCCGCCACAGTTCCGAGACCATAAGCAATTTTGCGCCTTGCTTTGTGCTTACGCCTGTGTGGCTGCTTTTCTCGTGCAGATGCTGTCCGCTTCCTATCTGCTTTTTCTTCCTTCCCGACAGTTTCCGCTTTCCCCTGCCGGATACTCTCCAGTGTTTCACGGATTCTTATGTCTATCACTTCATTTTGTACGGATGCCGTACCCAGAATTTTTATTAAATCATTGTCTGAATAATTTTTCTTCATAATGATACCCTTGCTCCTTTCCAAGCTCTATGTTTCTATCTGATTCACTACTGTTCTCTTTCCATCTGTTTGCGCAGCTGTGCCTTTCCCCTGCGTATTTTGCTTTTCACGGTGTTCTCTTTCATATGTAACATGTCCGCGATCTCGGCTGTCGTAAACTGTTCACCAAAATACATCTGAAAAATCACTCTGCTGTCTTCGGGGAGCGCTTTTAACAGATCAAAAAATTCTACATCCGTATATTCTGATTCTGTATCTCCACTGATTCCCCAATTTTCTTCCGTATATTCATCTGCACTCATCTCAATTTTTGAGTGTTTCTTATTTTTACGGTAAATCTTTGTACAGTTATTAATCAGAATCCTTACGAGCCACGTCTTGAAATATTCCGCTTTCTTCAATTGCCCGATATGTTCATAGGCATCAAGAATGGTATCCTGAATAACGTCTGCAATATCATTTTCGTCCCTCAGCCACGCAAAGGCGATTCTTTTCATTGCATCCTGATTTATCTCTATCAATTTGATAAATGCATCCGCATCTCCTTTTTTCGCTAACTTAACCAAATCTTCCATTTCCTCAATCACGCCTTTCTCCCGCTTGGTATAACAGGTATTTTATCCCTTTTACTTGATTAGATAAATAGAACATTTATTTAGTTGCCGGAAAATAATTTCCGAACTCCAATATGCAATTATGTGAGGTAAAATATTAAAAAAATACTCCATATCTTGAAGTATTAATTTACAAAGGTGTGAAAAAGCAGAGACAGACCAAACAGTCCGCCTCTGCTTTACCGTTGTTATTCAGTTGCAATCAATCCAAAATCACCCACGATGAAGCACTTTCTTCTTAAAAGCCCTGATCTTAGACATATGACGGCTTGTATACAGAACACAAACCATAAGTATTCCGAATGGAAGTCCCAGACAGAATGACGCTATGTCCTCTGTGACTCCGCTGTCCGCCAGCCCCATTGCCTCCAAGACCAAAAAGATGATAAAACACACTACACCAATCCAACAGATAATGTGCATTCTTCTCATGACCTTCATTTTCTCATCATTGCTGTAATCCGCAACCTTTAATACAGTTTCTTCTAAATCCTTATTCATACTCTCACTCTTCCTTTCTCCGTCCAGCAGTTCTCTGAGATCTACCTCATAGAAATCTGCCATTTCAATAAGAATAGCCAAATCCGGCATGTTACTGCCTGTTTCCCATCGTGAAACCGTTCTGCCGGAAACACCGAAATGCTCCGCCAGTTGTTCCTGTGTGAGCCCTTTTTCATTGCGAAGCTCCTTAAAAAAGCTTCCTGTCTTCTTAAGGTTCATTTTTTGTTCCTCCTTCATCGATAGGATAACTTAGCGCTGCCATGAGTAACACGACACAGAGTGAGAGATGCCGTATTTTTCATGACTAGACATACGGTGTCGGGTACATATTAATACACCATAACTACCGCATACCCATTATATCCTATTGTGGAACCTTCGAGCCCTTTTTGCAATAAAATTTTTACCCCCTCAATATACTCCTGAACATCTACCGGGTCTATACCCATATGAATCAGCACGCGCGCGCAATGTACTCCGACCCTTTCAAACACTAACAGATTACTTCCCTGATCCGCCTGTACTATCCTATAATCACCATCAGGCTCTATCCACTTCTTACGAATTTCAATTACATTCCTTACAAAGTCCGCTTCCGCCCCACAGGACTGTGCCCACGGCATGGCTCTACGGTATTCCTCTTCCCGGATACCGGCTATCCTCTTTTCATCCCCATAGAAAACACTGGGAACGCCGGGCGCCATACACAAATATAGGAATGCTGCCTGAAAACGATCATAATCTTCTCCACACAGGCTATAGAAACGAGGCACATCATGACTGTCCAAAAGATTCAACTGTCCACGGCTCACCTGCGCCGGATATCTTAGAAACATATCGGTCATATTCCATGCAAATTCGTCTGCCGTCGTCCGCTGCAGTGCAAAAAAGTCACGGCAATGTTTTCTGAAGTCATAGTTCATGACAGAGTCAAACATATCTCCTTTAAGCCATACTTCCGCATTCTCCCAGACCTCTCCGATCAAAACTGCATCAGGATTTGCCGTATGCACGGCATCCCGGAATTTGTGCCAGAAATTCTTATCTACCTCATTGGCAACATCCAACCGCCAGCCGTCCACATGAAATTTCTCGATCCAATAACTTCCCACTTGCGCAAAATAATCCTGCACCTCAGGATTTGCCGTATTAAGTTTCGGCATCTTGCGCTCATAGGCAAAACATGCATAACCCGGCTTCGTCTCTTCCGTCTCCGGCCTTATCACCGGGTATGTAAGATCATAAAACCAATCTTTATAAACAGATTCTTCTCCCTTTTGCACCACATCCTCAAACTGCGGGAAATACCAGCTGCAATGATTGAATACACCGTCAATGATAATATGCATTCCCCGATCATGTACCGCCTGTGTCAGCTCTAGGAAATCTTCATCGGTTCCCATGCAGGGATCAATGTGAAAATAATCCACAATATCATACTTGTGATATTCTCCCGCGCAAAAAACCGGATTTAAATAAAGGCAATTGAATCCGAGGTCGCAGATGTAATCCAGATTTTCCGTAATGCCTCGTATTGTTCCTCCAAGACGGCTGTAACTCATTATACCGTTCTCACCGGAAATCTCCTTTCCTTTTTCCGGCAGGCTCCTCTTGCCGTCCGCGAAACTGTCCGGAAAAATATTATAGACCACAGCATGAGTAAACCATTCCGGCAGCTTTATCACTTCCGAGCGCAGGATATAAGGATACTGATAGTATTCGCTTCTCCCTTCTATCACAAAACCGTCTTCCATGATAAAATCTGGCAGTTCCCGATGAAAAGAATCGGCATAATAGTATATCTTCTCGTCTCCTTTTTCCAGATGGAAATAATAACAGATTCTCCGATGACAGCCCTCCAGCGTCGCCTCATAAAAATCATACAGCTCATCCTGATAGCGTCTTTCCATGGTAACAGACGCAAACCGGACCGGAGATGACACGCACGCCCTGTCTCCGTAAAAAAGCGTACAACAATCCAAGTCCCCCTTGCCTGCGCGCAGTCGGATTACAAAACAATCTTCCGACTGTGCAAATGCATACTGGGACATCGGTATATGTAAAACCGCACTTTTATTCATTTTATCTATCCTCATAATTTCAAGTCTTTTTAACCTTTTACGCCGCCTGCAGTCAATCCCGATACCATGTACTTCTGGAAGCAGAAGAAGATTACAAGAATCGGCACCGATACCAGAATAGCAGCTGCTGAAAACAGCGGCCAGCTTCTGCTGTAATCATTTGCCTGAAGCTGATACAAACCGCCAGCCAGCGTATAACTCTCCTCTTTTAACATAAAAGTAGTTGCAAACAGATACTCGTTCCAGACAAAAATCAAAACCATCACCGCCGTGACAATAATCGCCGGACGTGCTAAGGGAAGGATAATCCTTGCAATCAGCTGAATGTTGCTTGCCCCGTCAATCTTGGACGCTTCCTCAATCTCGATCGGAATAGAATCAAAATATCCTTTCATATTCCATATGCTGAAAATACACATGCTCCCTGCATAAACAAAGATCAGTCCCACGTGAGAATCCAGCAGATTCATCAGCCTGAATAGACGGAAGATCGCAAACATCGACAGAATCTGCGGAAACGCGTTTAACAGAAGAAGTATCTGCATCGACACATTTTTACCCACAAACCGGAACCTCGAGAAGGCATAGGATGCCAACACACTCGTTCCCATAGCAATCACCATAGTACCCACACTTAAGATGATTGAGTTCGCCATCCATCGCAGGAAGGGCTCCTCCACAATAATTCTGCGATAATTTTCCAAAGTGAATTTTTCCGGCAGTATGGAAAGCCCTGTCGTCAGTGCGCCGCTGCCACCGCTTACAGACAATATGAATATGTACAAAATCGGCACCAGTCCCAAGAAGCAGACGCAGATATAGAAAAGATTTAAACATATCAGCCGTATGCTTTTTTTGACAGACCGTGATGTTCCTTTACTTTGAATCATAACTTTCTCCCTTTCTGTACCAACGCTCTACGTCTCCTTAGCTGCCCGGTTCGTCCACATAGAAAACGCAATGATTATCACAAATATCACAATAGAAACTGCCGATGACAATCCGTAATTATTAGAAACAAACGCATTCTGATGCGCGTATGTGATGATTGTCTGCATTGTCGAACCCGATACGGAACCTTTTTGCATTGTCAAAAGGTATACAATATCGAACTGTTTAAAAGTCGTGAATGTAGTCATGATTACCACAGGCGCCATCACTTTTCGCAGGGAAGGAATCGTGATATACCAATTCTTCTGCCAAGCTCCTGCACCATCCAGAATCGCACTCTCATACATACTGCGGTCTATACTCTGCAGTGCGCCGTCAAACATCACGATCATATACGGTAATGACATCCACAGGTTCAATACCATACAGGATAGAAATGCAGGAACATTTTTTGACAGAAAATCTGCCTTCTCAAAACCTAATGCCACTAGGATTTTGTTGAGCAATCCAAATTCCGTATTATACATACCTACACGCCATGCCAGAATTGACACATATGCGGGCATTGCCCACGGAAAAATGATAAGCGTCTTGTAAATCCTCCGGGCACGCAGCCCTTCCGCATTCAATCCCACCGCAAGTATGTATGCGAGCCCCACATCCAATATCATATTCGCAGCCGTCCATCCGATAGTCGTCCACAATGCTGAAAAAAAGTCAGAGTTCAGCTTCCCAAGGGCACGCACATAATTATCCGCACCGACGAATGTATAGTCCTGCCAGTGGTAAAGATTCATGTTTGTAAAAGAAATATATCCCGTATAAAGAATGGGAAACAAAACAATAATCCCAATCAATATGAATGCCGGAAGATTATATAACCAAGGCGTAAACTTTTTCCGTGAGTTTTTCATAGCTCTCATTCCTTCCCCTAGTGCATGTCCGCAATCGCCTGCAGCGCCTCTTCCTGATATTTATCAGCCGCCGTATCTACATCCTCACCGGATTTATTGACTGCCGCAAGCAGGGATTCCGCCGGACCCCACATAACGCCCATCTCAGGAATGTTGGACATCGGCACTGCCTTTTCGGCACTCTTCTCCATCGCGAGAATCATTTCATTTGCCGCAACGTCAGCATCTTCATAAGCTTTCGTATTGGCAGGCGCACAGTTAAACTCTTTTGCCAGTGTAATGCCTGCTTCCGGCTCTGCCAGAACTTCTAAAACTCTCGTAATCGCTTCTTTCTTATTCTCTGCCGCATACTTTAATACACCCAGACACTGTACACCGGAATAGGGCGTCATCACTTCCCCGTTAGGCAGTGTGAAATCACACAACGACTTGATTCCCAGATCAATACCTGCTTCTTTGATTCCGGATACCAGCCACGGTCCGCCTATAATCGCCGCTGCCTTACCTTCACTAAACAATGCAGTGACTGTGTTATAATCTCCATCCGCCTGTAACTCGGCAAACTTCTTGTTATAACTGATCGCATCTTTTGTTTCCTGTAGATTTAATCCGGGATTGGCGTCTTTGTCGATAATGTATCCTCCGAATCCATTGATAAAAGGCGCCACATTATAGGAATTGGAATGCTGATTTACCAAGGCATAAGTTCCTGAATTGGCATCAGTGTGTTCCACCATATACTCATACAGCTCCTCTGTGGTCGAAGGTATATCCCCTTCCCATAAATCCTTATTGTACATAAACAAAAGTGTTTCATAGTAAACCGGCATCAGATACTGCTCATCTTTGTAACTTGCCGCTTCTAATGTCATCGGTAAAAGATCCTTCTCTTTGTCCGCACTAATCAGATTTCCTACCGGCTCCAAAATGCCCATCTCGGCAAATCCGCCTAATGAATCATGCGCAAAAAGATACATATCCGGTCCATTCGCCGCATCTGTTCCGTACAACCTGATCTGCCCGGTAACGTCAGCTTTTTTCTCAAAACGAAGTGTAATATTCTCGCTTGCAAGTCTCTCATTCACCACATCAGCCAGCGCATTCATCATCGCTTCATCATTGTCATGCCATGCTGTGATTGTCACTGCTTCCCCGGATGCTTGTGTTTCACTATTTTGCTCTTTTGTACTATCCTCCGTCTGCTGTGTTGTCTCCTCTGCTATATCTGCCGTATTATCTGCGGTCGCTGTTGCCGCTCCGGCGTCATCTGCCATACTTTGTCCGCATCCCGTCAACATCGTTGCTGTCATAGCGCCCGCCAGAAGCAGACTTAAGCCCGTTCTTATATTCTTTCTCATAGCGTCCTCCGTTCTGAACCACTGTCATTTAAGTTCCTGTGAAATCGGTTTCCTAATTCTGGAAATTATAAAAATGATGCGCATCACTTTCTTATGTCCATTTATACCACTTATCCGCTATTTTTTCTATGCGGTTTCTTTGCTTTTTATTGACTTTGTTAGGAAAACGCTATACTATTAACATGAATTTAGAACTTTTGACAATAAGATCTGAAAAGGAGAATAATTCTATGGCTGTAACTATCCGCGACGTCGCAAAAGAAGCCGGCGTTTCCACATCCACAGTTTCCAAGGTACTAAATAACTGGAGTTCTATATCACCCGAAACCTGTGCCCGTGTCCGCGCCGCCATTGATAAACTGCAGTATACGCCCAATGCCAGAGCAGTCAGCTTTGCAAGAGGCGCTACCCGAAATATTATATTTTTATCCAGCCTGCAAAAAGAGGAAGCTTACCACAATCCTCATATGTTCGACATTCTCTGCGGAGTGCAAAAAGAACTGACCACGCAGGGATATACTTTGATGCTGACAGATATCCCTGAGGACAGTTCTCCGGAAACGTTTCTCACCAATCTGATTACAAGCCGTATCGCGGACGGTATTCTGATTCACGGTTCCTGCAATATTCCCGGTATGGTCAGAATCTTGGCGGAAACACAGTTTCCGCACATATACATAGGCAATCCGGGACGTAAAAGCCGCATTTGCTGGATTGATACCAACAACGGGCTTGCCGGGCAGTTTGCCGCACAGCATATGATAGAATGTCATTATGATAAGGTCGCGTTTCTTGCAGAAAGCCGCACAGACTACATCTCCATGCAGCGTTTAAACGGCTTTCTCGGCGGCATGTACGATTACGGCTACAGAATCCCCGATGAGTATATCCGATACACAAACTCCACCAGAGACGACGCGTATCGTCAATCTATGGAGCTGCTCGCCCTGCCTGAACCGCCACAGGCTATCGTCTGTGAAAACAATACTTTGGCACTAAGCTTATCTAAAGCATTGCAGGATAACCATGTATGTGTTCCAGCCGAAGTTGCTTTTCTCACTTTTGACAGTTACCCTTATTCCGCCTTGATCGAACCCACTCCTACGATCATCGATATAGATGTCTATGATCTGGGCGTTCAGGCGGCAATTATGCTCCTCCGGAAACTTGAAAACCCGTCCCTGTTAGTGCAGACCTATACGACTCTGCCGGTTTTGCGGCAGGGGTGTACGACTGCTGTGCCTTTACACTAAGCTACTGCTTCGGCCGGTACACTACAAACGTAATCGTTCCGTCTTCATTTAATATATACACATCAATCCGTAAGTCTGCCAGCCCTAATTCCGAATAGGTATAATCAAACCGGTTACACATCCCCGCTTTACCATCCGGGAAAAGCCTTTCTACGGATGCGCCGCCGCTATTTGCAATTACTTCTTCACTATCTTCCACTTCATAAGAATACAACGCATTTCCATATTCATCCACCGTACAGGTCTGCCTCGTTGATTCGATCGGCTCCGCATATTCATCAATATTTTCCGGTGTCAGCATCTCCATAAATTCATCTACTGCCAGATCCGTCGCATCTTTCTCCACGGGTTCGTCCGGATCATTCCAAGAGTTCTCCAATTCCTTCAAATAAGCCTCTGCCGCAGCCGGATCAGCCTTTGCGGTATCTACGGGCAGTGCAAACAGTGCATTCACTCCCGCATAACTGCTGTTGCTGCTCATTTCACCGGTACTCTCATCATATTTATAAGCGTTGGCATCATAGAAAGTTCCTGAACTCACCCCTACATAAATACCTTTATCCGCAAACATCTCAATATTGTCCATCTCAAGAAGCCGGTATTGAATTCCGTCTCTGACAAACTCCGTATAACTGCCTCCCATACTCATCAGACTATATCGTCCCGGATCAAGCCCGCGAATGTAATGGGATGCATAGAACGGCTCTTTTCCGTATTCATCGGAACTTGTATCAGGCATAGGCGTTCCATCCGCATGCTCAATCGCAACTATCGTATAAATCTTATTGTCTTCCACTTCACCCTGATCGTTTTCCACCATAAAATCGCTGATATTTCTACCTGCTACACTTCCAAGCAATGTAACCCGATACCCGCCACTCTCCTGCGACTCATTCACCAGTATTGCATCTTCACTCAAAAATGCCCTATGCAGCGCATCATCTTCCACCTCTGTCGCTACTTCCGTTGGACTTAAATATTTATATACCGCCAATGCAGTACCGGAACATAACACCAATATACATGCTGCTGCAACTGCTGCCGCCGGAATCCTTCTTCGATAACTTTTCTTCTTACCACTCATATTTTGCCTCTCCTTTACTTTCAGGAGAATCCGGTCATTTAATTCCTCATCCGGCTCATCCATCGGAGTCAATGCCGTTCGCAATAATCTATCTATGTTTTTCCTCATAATTATAATTGGCCCTCCAACTTCTCCTTTAGGATTTTCTTCGCTCTGCGCATCCGGGTCTTCACCGTGTTCTCGGACATCTCAAGCATCCCTGCAATCTCCGCAACCGACAATTCCTCCATATAATAGAGCAGAATCGGTATTCTGTATTTATCCGGCAGCTTCTGCACTGTCTGTCTGACAATGCGGCTCTCCTCTTCAGATACCATAACATCCTCTACCGCCTGTTCCATTGAAACAATGCTGTCTACAGTCTCATCCGCAGGCACTGCCACTCCTGTAATCCTCTGTCGTACTGACAGTTTCCGCTTATAATTTCGATACAGGTTCAGCGCAACACCCATCAAAAAGCTCTTCGGGTTCGACCTGATTATCAGCTTTTCACTCATCTCATACAATTTTAAAAATGTGTCCTGATACAGATCATCCGCCTCATGCCGACTATGTGTTACACAGCAGCAAAACGAATATATATCCTTGCCGTATGTATAAATATAATTTTCCAGTTCTTCCTGTTTCATCATAACCTCCGGTATTTCCGACTGCCCTCATGATGACGCCGGATGATGGATATCCATGGTACTTACATTGTACCGGATCAGGAATTTGCATCCTTCACTAATATAGGGTAATAGAACTGTAATAAGTTTCAAAAAATTTTGCCCATGCAAAAGAGTTCCTTCGTCATACCGAAAGAACTCTCAACAATCCTTTATATAAATACTGCTGAACCATCACATTGATACACTAATTCGTCAGTCCCATCACTTCATCTACCGGAAGCGCCAGAACAATTCCATGTGCATCGGTTCCTAAGCCGCATACGCTCGTGATTGCAGCCATCGTCTCATTTTTCTTATCTCTGGGAACAACGATCATAACAAAATCCTGTTCCTCCTGCATGGAAATACCGAAGTGATGGCTTACCTGTTCAGAACTGCGCCGACGGCCTTTCATGACCGTACCGCCTTTTGCCCCTGCATTTCTGGCAGCATCTACCACATCGTCGCTGTATCCGCTTGCCACGGAAACCCAGATTACCGCATACTCTGATTTCTCTTTCATCTCTTCTTCATCTCCTTTCAGCGCTTCTTTGATCTCATCCCGCGCCGCATCATTCAGTATCTGTAAAACATGACTCTGACATCCGCTCACCGGAATCGTAATGGCAATTCCGCCGCCCCTGTGCCGGAAAGAAAGCTGCTTGTTCATTGTCTCAAACAGAGGCTTCACCAGTGACTTCGGCATAAGTGCGCCCGTCAAAAGTCTCGTCGTACCGCGCAGCCCGAAAATATCCATCATTTCCGAAGGCGCCGTTCCCTTTCCTCTGAACTGAAAACATAATGG
>CAMXBD010000027.1 GCA_947179245.1 uncultured Lachnospiraceae bacterium
TTTTCTTATACTTCGATTTATCAATACTACATAATTTCTGTTCAAATAACATATTACTTTTCTTATATGCCGGCTCGCGCTTCAAGGATTCAACAAACTCTCTCTCGATAACCAAAAAATTTTCAAATCCTAATTCTTCTATTTCCGAAAGCATGGTATGCATATTTTCTGCCTCTTCCATGCAAACCAACAACGCATCCGTTTTCCACGACAAAAGAGTATTTAAATTTCTTACCGTAATTCCCTCAATAATCCCAATATCAACGTTTTCTCCAAGATAAACAAAATTCCGAATCTTTTTTCCGTTTGCCTTCAGCCAATCGCATACACTAATACCATCTTCCCCTAAATCCATAATTAAAATCTTTTTATATTTTCTTATTTCCTTTAAGACTCGATCAGCATAATCCATTACAACTTTTACCTCCATCTCAATATCCTAACAGTTCTCATCTTCTGGCTCCATACACTCCAATGCAATTAACAAATCATCTGCGTATAACTGATATTTCTTAAATCCCATTGCTTTTAAATTAGAAACCATTTCGTTTTGCATCTTTTCAGATTTGACTGCAACAATAACTAATGCCTCCTCTTTGTACACCTCTAATTCATCCAGCCTGTAACACGCTTTTTCACATATAATCCTATTTTGAGGCTCGTTTGTTTGAGCAAAAACAATTTCTGCTCGGATATTCTGCTTTGTTATGCTTTCAAGAAAACGCTGTCCATAGATGCCCGACCCATATATAATTAGTTTTGATAGTTTATTAACTTCTTGCGTAAACATATCTGCAATTCTTTTACATTCCGCTTTCAGCGATCGATTGATAAATTGCAGCGGAAGATTTTCAATAATCCCATCACCTACATATTTCTGCAATTCTGCTACAAGCTGTAACGCTTCCATATTCCCCTGTATAATGCTTTTTATAATTATTCCACCCGCAGAATCTGTATTGTCCAATGCAGCTTTCATTAATTTCCTCATACCATGACAATGTGCAATCTCAACAACATCCAAAACTCCGTTTAAGTAATTATTGATTGTTTCCTCTGCTGATAAGACATATTTACATCTATACCGATAGGAAGACCACTCAATCGGAAGAACATAATACTTTTTAACCTTAGCCAATACTTCCGCCAAAAATGGCGGATCTTGATATCTTCGATAGGGAGGAAACGCAATATTGTTGTCTGTTAAAAAGCTTCTTCGGTACAAGTAGCTGCAAAAAAAATAGCAGTCCTGCTCATCCCTAAAATCTATCCACTTTCCCGATTCTTCGCCTAATGCAAAGTATTCTCTATGTAGTGGCATCTCCACAAATCTTCCCTCTTTATAGCAACAATAAAAAGTTCCTATGACATCACAGACTATCCCTGTCAACGTATCCATAATTTTTTTTAATGCATACGTATTCTGCCAAAAGTCATCCCCATCCAAAAAGGCAATATATTCTCCCACTGCCTCTTTCATTCCTTTATTTCTGGCGAAGCCTGCTCCTTGATTTTCCTGCCTGAGCACTTTTATCCTCATATCAGACCTTGCCCACGCATCAACCTTTTTATATGTATTATCTGTTGAACCATCATCGATAATGATAACTTCCCAGTTTTCATATGTCTGTTCCTTTATGCTTCGAATACATTCATCAATGGTTCTTTCACAGTTATATACTGGAATAATAACTGAAACCATTCCTTCTTTTTTACTTGTATTCTCATTCATAATTCCTAACCTCTTTTAATCCAGATTTTTCATTTATTCTGTATACAATTTTATTTCTAAACCGCTCTCTTGCTTTCCTATCATCCTCCGATATCCAACTGAACTCTGCATGGTGAATAGAATGTGTTTTTTCCGTAATTCTTTCATTGCCTGTATAAATAGCAATTGGGGCAAATACCTCACACGGATACAAAACATTATCCCCGATTTTCTGATATCTTTGTGTAATTTCAAATCCATATTTTTTCAACACCGGATTCTGATAATGGTGACATGGTTTCAAATTCAAATTCCCATCACTATAAATGAAATGCTCATTATTATAAACTTTCATCATATCCCCGATAATAGGATTAAATTGTACTGAACCAAATCCAGATCCGGCATTTACGCATCCCTCAAAATCTACTGAGAAGAAACTGTTATCACATAGAAGATCATCCAGCCTTTTACATAATTCAATATCCGTATCTAAATAAACTCCCCCATGATTATAGATTATATCCAGCCTCGCATAATCCGGTACAAATCCATATTTACCCACGCGATATGCTTCATACATATATTGATTTTTTGTAATATCATAATTAGACTCATCCCACCTGATAATATCATAATCCGGGCAAAATCGTTTCCATGTATCAATATAATTCTTAAGTCTGTTTGGTATTTTTTTCCCCCCAAACCAGCAATAATGTATTTTTTTAGGTATCCTTTGAACTCCTTTTGTAAATTCAAACTCCTGTGGTGTATAATATTCCGAAATCAAAGACACAATATATGTCTCCAGACCATCTAAATTGTCTTCTGTATCTAAATCCTCAATTATATCCATTGAATAAAAAACTGACGTTATCAACAAGGTACAATTATTTACCCCACTGGCACAAATATCAGATATCATCCTTTCTTTATTGACACACAAAATTCTGTTGTCGACATGCCACTCTTTATTCCACATTTTCTCATTGCTATCAACTATTTTCTCTATATTCTCTTTAATTCCCCACTCCCTATAACATAATTCAGCTCTGTTGCCGCCTCCCCATATAAATAATTTTTTCCCTTTTATACTTTCCTTGAAATGCTTTAAATCACAATTATGAATCTGCAACATATTCTTTTCTCCACAATACAAATATTACGCTGGCGAAATCTATACAATACAATATAAAACCGTCTCATCCTTCGACAATGAATAATGCCTTAAATATAGCTTATATTCCGGCACATAACTCAATATCAGTCTTGGTATTTCCCATATATCTTCCTTTTTATGATACACACAGATTGCTAACTTAGGCTTATATGTTTTTATCATCTTTTCCGCCCCTTTTAAAGCATTTATTTCTGCTCCTTCTATATCCATTTTAATAAAAGAAATTTTTTCATGAATTAAATTATCTAATTTATCGACCTGAACTGTCACTTTCTTTTCTACGCCTATCTGTTCATTATTCTCTATATGAGACGCTCCATTTAAACCCGACACAAACGATAATTCTTCAGTTCTGTCCCATGCACCGAATGGCAATATCTCATATTCAGCATCTATTGATTTTAATGTTTCTTTGCATTTTTCTCTATTTTGAGGATCTGGCTCCAATGCAAAAATTTTTTTATATTTTCCAGCCCACAGTGCAAACATAGCGGATGACTGACCATCAAAGGCTCCTGCATCAACAAAAACTTCATCTTCTATCTTATCATTTTTTAACTCTGATAAATCAAAGTATTGAATTCTATTTGCATCATTAATCATTTCTCCAGCATTTATAATTAATTCATCTGAAATCCGATGCGCTACTAATTGCGCATATATTTCCTTATGATATAACTTCGTAGAAATAATAACTGTCATATCTTCATTTTTCTTAATCCATTCATTAAAATGTATGACAGGTAATCCTCCTATTTTTCTGCCACATTTACTCAAATCATTATCCACAAAGCAGAAAAAATTGACATCCGGATAACTGTTAAGAATACTCTTTCCCCAAGTCCCCGTTCCAAAAATACATATTTTTCTTTTGGCAATAATTGCCTGATCTAACCTTTCAATAAAATCTTTGCCACTAGGATATGTTCTAATAACATTTTTCAGACTATCTACGTGACCTGTTAAACTATATACTAATTTGTTAATAAATATCTCTTGAGAAATTGTATCAGCCATTTTATCATATATCAATTTAATTTCATTCATAAAATCATCCATTGAATAATTCCTCCATGTACACTTTCGCAAAATACTATTTCATCTGCCAAAACTACGTATTGATTTAATCGCAAATTCTTTAAATTTTTTCGGGCTATTAACTCTTTCTATATATATTATAAATCTCCCTCGCATATTGCTTGAAAGCAATTTCTACACAAAACAAAATCATCGTCTTCACTATTCATTGCTTCTCTTATTCTACATGCCTCTATGCCATTCAAAATTTGCTCATAAGTTTCATATATCAAATTTCCCATAACATGCTTCATTCCCCAATCATTTGAGCATAATATAACACGTCCATCCGGCAGTAAGACATTGTGATTAATGTCTCTTGAAAGCTCACATCTCAACCTGCCCCTTATGCCTCTTCTTCCATACAAACATGCGTCCTGCAGGTTGCCTGCCCTATCATTAAGTACCACATATATCCTTACATCATTTCCAAGCAATTCTGCTATCTCATCTGCCACAGTACCCTGTGCACATGCATAATCTATAAAACTATTCCCATTTGGTTTTTTAGCCTCGCTTAATCTTCTCACCATTTCTATATATTTAGCGTCCATTGGAATAACAGCATATCCCTCCTTATCTGGAACATGCAACACAAATTCTTCAAATTCTATTTTCAATAATTCCTCTAATTGCTTCTCTTCTAAGCCTCTCAGTGTTGTAAATAAATTAACTCTATGCCCCTTTCTTTTTGCATATTTTATCATATCAACACATTGTGCATTAAAAAAAGGTTCCGTAAATCCGGCAAACTCAATAAAAGTATTCTCCGGCAGCTTGTCTATACATATCTTAAAATTTTCAAAAGATAACACTTTTTCAGGATTCCCTATTTTTAAATATTCTTTGATAAATAACTCTTGCGGACAATATTTACAATTCACTGCACACCCTAATTTTGTTGTAATTTCAATCATAGGACTTGTATAAAAACTATACCCATAAGCCCCTATATACCTAATTAAATCTGAAGCAGGCAAAAAATTGGTGTAGCCCTTTCCCCTTAATATTTCTTCTATCTCATCATTCAATTGGACCCGTACCCCAAATACAAACGCTGCTTCATTATATGGAATTTCATCTATCTGATAGACAGGCAATTGATTTACAAATTTTTTATTACTTGATTTGTCCGTAACACAAAATCCTTCTAAATCAATATTGTTTTCCATAAAAAAATCAGCTATCGGAATCGCCTGTTTTCCAGCTCCATAGATGTATATGTGTTTTCCTTTATTCAAGTTAGCGAACTCTAAATATCGTTGTTTTTCTTCTTCTATTTGTTTGTCTAATGTTGACATTTCTCTCTCCTAACATCACCTTTAAATTCTAATATTAACTTCTATTCTCAACGCATTTCCAGCATTTCTAACGTCCTTTTTATTCCCATTTACCGCATTATATAAAAACTGGGATAACGCTTTTCCTTTTCCAATAATGCCTCAAAAATATCTACGTCTTCTTTCGTCGTAAGTTTTAAATTTTTTTCAGAGCCTTTAGAAAAATAAATAGTTTCCCCTAGCAGACTCATCAAAGTGCAGGTAGCTGTTGTATTACTTATTTTCTGCTCTTCCGCCTTTTTATGAGCCCATAGAAGTTTTCCCAACGAATAAGTATGTGGTGTCTGTGTGCGGAACATTTCATGGCGATCCAACGCAATCTCTGATTTTTCACCATCACTACTTCTATAAATTGCCTCAATGCATGGCATCGCTGCAACTGCACTTCCATATTTTTTATATGTGGCAATGCTGTCTGATATAATTTCATCTGAAATTAACGGACGATTACCATCATGTATCATTATGACATCATCTTTCCCACATTCTTTTTCCAACGCTCGCAGACCCTTATTTATTGATTCCTGCCCAGTTTCTCCACCTGTAACTATCCATTTCAATTTATCAATCCGGTACTGTCGCGCATATGCCCAAATCATATCTTTCCATGCATCTAAGGTCACAACTATTATTGCATCAATCTGCGCATGCTTTTGAAAAGCTTCCATCGTATATAAAACGATTGGCCGATTATTGATATGTAGAAATTGTTTTGGAATCTCTGTATGCATTCTGCTGCCCTTTCCGGCAGCGGTTAATAACGCAATTGTCATAATAAATTCATCTCTCCAGGAAATTTGATTTCTGTTACAGGATGTATTTTCCTTTTTTCTATTGCCGGAAGCTTCATGTAATCTCCAAACTCTTGTTCTAGCCACTCTTTATAAGAAGCCTCCACCTGAAATTCGTGTCCTTCAAAATTAATTTTTGTATATCTCTGATACCACACTCTCTTATACCCTTTTAGGTGGTTTGGCAAAGGAAAAGTCAGTGCCCGTACTAACTCTGTTTTCTTTAAATTGCTTTTTTTGTATAATCCACAATAAATTCTCCTTAAAGTTTTATCAGGTATTTTATAAAATAAAGCATATACACATTTTTGAAATTTGCTGTTTGCTGTTCTTCTGCCAACAGCCGACCACATTATTTTTCTTACCAAAAAACATAGAAAAGAATGTATCTTCTGCTCCATTTTGCCATCCGGTACGCCGTCTCTTGGAAATATATCTACAAATATTCCTTGCTCATATGGCATTTCGCTCTGATTTTCTCTTAAGAAAATACTGTCTCTACGACGCAATTTTCCATACCCCCACCGATACCCTTCTGTATTCTCAATATCCTGAAAATAGAATTTTTCCTGATTTAAATCTCTTTTACAGGCTTTCTGAAATTTTTGGTATTCAGTTCTAAGCATGGAAACATCAGCATCATCATCCCATGGAATAAAGCCACCATGACGTACTGCTCCCAGCAATGTTCCACCTGTCAAAGAATAATAAATATGGTTCTTTTTACATATTCTGTCTATTTCTAACAGTATTTCTAATTCTACTGCCTGCAATTTCTTTAATTCAACTTCATTTAAAATCACCATTATATTCTCCAGTCAATATAGCTTTTTAAAACAGAAATAAAAACTGCTACCACAAGGTAACAGCTTCCCATCATTCCAATATTTGTCCGCTTACTTCCTTGTACTGCGTATTTTTTTGCATCCATGCTCTTTATCTATTCTTTATATCGGTCTTTTTACACCACAATGTTATATTCTTTATGAAGTTTTTTCATTCACATTCTTCTCTGTGGAAAAATAAATTTATACTTTGAGCAAGTCACATGATGAGAAAAAGAAAGTATGAAATTAACAAAATCTATCTATCAATCCGATATAGGAAAATAATCTTATAAATAACACTCTGGTTCATTTAAAATCACGTCTGTGATTCCCTGTTTTTCAAGCATTTCCAAGTCCAACATCGTCCCTGTCGGCTTCTCCGGATACAAATGTCCTGACAACCACGCTCGAACAGTATATCCATTTAGCTCCTTCGCAGTTAAATCCATTCCTCGCCAGAACGGATGCAGTGCCATTGCTCCACAGCCGCCCTTTAGTTTATATAAACAGTCAGAGACTTTCACATCCAGTATTCCAATTTCTACTTTTCTATCAAGTTCTCTGATTCTCGAAAGCGATTTGGCATAAAATGAGGAATAGACAACAGCATCCTGTAATCCTCTTCCATACATCAGCTCAATAATTTTTTCTTCCATCCCCTCATATGGGTAAATACTGTTTTTTAACTCTATGTTAAGTTTCAAACCGGTTTTTAACTTTGGCTCCAACAAATCAAGCACTTCTTTCATCGTTGGAATTGTCTGACTAGAATTTATATCGGCATAAATATGCAATTTTCTTAATTCGGCAAGAGTATAATCCCTTACAAAACCAATCCCCTCTGTCGTCCTGTCCACTCTTTCATCATGAATGACTACAAGCTGTCCATCTTTTGTGAGCTGTATATCCAGTTCGATACCCATCAAATTTTGTATTGCTGCTGCTTTTTCAAATGCCAGTAACGTGTTTTCCGGATATCGCTGGCTGCATCCTCTGTGTGCCCATATTTTCATAAAAGCTATCCCCCTGATACAACTTTTTAATACTTGTTCCTATTTTCCACCACTAAAAATTTCTCCATAACCTCCGCCATGGCAATCGATTCGCTTCGAGTCAATTTAAACCCACTTTTATCATTGCCATTAATCATGCTGATAAAATCTTTAATCTCATAACGCAGCCCATCCCCCAGAAACCTTTCGGAATATTTATCTACATGGGAAGGATCTTCATAATGAACTTCAAAATATGTCGTCTTCCACCACGGTGCTTCCGCTACGATATATCCTTTAGTTCCTGCAATTAATAACCGCCCTTCGGATTTCACTCCCAATCCACAAGTTACCGTAGCAATTCCTTTCGGGTATGTCAAAGAAACTTTCGTAAAAAGATCCAATCCGTTCTCTCCATGAATCACATCAAATCGGACATCCTCATACTGACATCCAAATAACTTAATCACTGGGAGCAGACAATAACTTCCAAGTTCTGTCAGACTGCCCCCGTATTCCAAATCATTCAATTCTCTCTTATCTTCATTTTCAAGCTTTGTAAAACAGGCATCCACATATCGAATATTCCCAATCATTCCACTGCAGGCGATTCCTAACAGCTTCTCGAATCCGGGACAATATGCTGTTTTGATTCCTTCAAATAAGATACACTTCCGTTCCTTTGCATAAGCAAAAAGCTCCTCTGCTTGCTTTCTTTTTAACACCATCGGTTTTTCAGACAACACATGTTTACCGTGTTCCAGAGCAGATTTAATATATTCATAATGTGTTTGATGAGGCGATGCCACATAAACAACATCCACATCTTTATAGAATGCTTCCAGATTATCATAAACATTAATTTCCCATCGCTCTGCAAATGCTTCCGCACTATTCTTACGGGGATTGTATACCCCCTGTGGGCTGACGCCGCTTACTCGCTTTACTTCTGGGATGAATCGATTGGCAATTCTGCCTGTGCCAATAATACCCGCTTTCAAAATCCGTCTGTTCTGCTCTCGAAGCATAGTGCTGGATATATTTTTTGTCCTATCCAGATATACTACTTTGCAGTAATCGCTCATATAATCAAAAGCACCTACCCAGTCAGAACCCACTGTAAAAATATCTATATGGTATTTCTTGACATCATTCACTTTTTGTCCCGGCGCCTCTTCTATAATGATTTCATCCGCCAAACCCGTTTTTTTGACATTTTCGATGCGCGTCAGCAGAGAATCCACTACGTTCAGCTTTCCTCTTTCCATATCATATTTTTCTGTTGTAACCCCTACGATCAAATAGTCACCTAAATCCTTCGCTCTTCGAAGCAAGCGATAGTGACCTTCATGGAACAAATCAAAAGTGCCATATGTAATTACCTTTACCATATCATTTCCTCTCTAGCCTGCCTCAATTATCGTGATCAATAAATTTCTCTGATAAATTGATATACTTTCTCACCACATGTACCATCACTATTAGCTGCAATTTCGTTATAAGCCTGTATCTGCATATCCAGATCAAAGGGAGAACCCGTAATCTGATCTTCCAACAAATCTGTCAACGAATTAAAAGCATTTTCCTCACAGGAATACTTAATCCAATCCGAAGTCCGTTCAAATCCTGCCTCATGATTCTTTAATTCCTCTGTATCGAACACTATTGGAAATTCCTTATATTCTCTTGTCTCCAAATTGATATCATACAATCTTCTGTCTAAAAAGTGAAAATAACGATACGTCCATTCACCAAGAGAATCTGTCCTCCGCGTAAAACATCCTATCGCATTCGCCAAATAATACTCACTTATCTCTTTATCAGATACCGCAAAAGGCAGTTTCCACTCTTTCATCTCCCCTGTTTCCCTGTCAAGCAGTATAAACATATTTCCCCAATAAGGAGAAAATAATATGTTGTTCTGATAAGCTACTGCCATATTAAACGGACGTTCCATACATTCATATCCGTATGGTTTGTTGTAGCATCGAAAACAATCTGGAAGTTTGGAATACTCTCTCACGTCTCCTGTATCCGGGTTCCATCTGGTGATCGTTATCCCCTCATAGGGCAGCATCCAGATTTCCGCTCCTATCGCAACCATTGAAATACATCCACAATGATCCTTTGCCATTGTAGATAATAACCGAACTTCCATGGTCTTGCTATTAATTGCAAGTACTTGGTTATCATCAGGAGATGCAATCAATAGATATTGGTTCCAGACACAACTACCGCCTATCCTTCGCTGTCCTTTCACTTCTTTCACAAGCACATCTTTACCTTCATATAGATAAGACACTTCATCATTGCGAGTGTCCAAACGGACAATTGCAGGATATCGAATCGGAAGCAAAAAAATATAGTCTCCGCACTTCCACGCATAGGCAAATGCCCCCGTCTGTTCTAAATAGCGTTTCAATTCTATTCTCTTTACAATCTTTCGGTTCTGTACCACCAAGATATCCTGCGCATTTGCCGGACACACATAAACTTTTTCATCTATCTGTATAGCACATGAATAATATCTACCCGCCGCATATTCCGATAGATTACAATAATATTCATACCGATAATCACAATTCGGGGCATGATACAATTTGTTCCCCTGAGTGATTTTCCACTCATCATACCCATCCCTTCGAAAACCTGTTATAATCTCCCCTCGCCAGTCCTCCTCTTTAGGTACATGCTGAATATTCTTATTCAAAATAAACACCGGCTTCCCCACAATCCCAAACAACGACGTCACGGAAGAAGCCGCATCCCCGATATAAGCGTCACTTAATGCGATCGTACTTATCATATCCGGCGTATCATCATAGATTCCTATTCCACTCACCATGAAATAGTTCTTCAACGCATCATAGACCGGTCTGTATTCAGGTCTCATGGAATCAAACGTTGATTCCAAAAGCGGATGCGGTCTCCAAAGCAGGCAGGCATCCTCTCTATCTGCAAAACACCTGAACACATACTCCAGCTTCTTTAAGAAAACCGGCGTATTCCCAAGCATACCTGCAATACTTGTATTATAAAAATACACTTTCTTTCCCGCCATCTTCTCTTTCCACTCTTCCGGCGGCTCAGGCGGGTTCTTACACATATTGACCACTTTATCAAACTTCGGAGAGCCAAGTGGCAGGAACTTCTCGTCCGGTAAATCCGCATCAAAAAACTTACGGTACTTCTCCGCCTGTATTACAATATAATCCGCAAAATAGTAAGCAGCACACTGGCTCTGTGCCGCACTCATGCCGCCTGACGTAGAATAATAAGGCACATACACTAATAAATCTGTGAATTGTTTTAAGTTCTTAGAATAGAAAAAAGGATGCACGCTCGTCACATTATTATATTGGTCATAGGGATTATGAATAAAAATAACATCCGGTTGGCATTCTTCAAAATCATAGTCATTATAGTGCGTTATAGGAACATACTCCGGATATTCATCACCTTCATAATGCTCCGTGCCAAAACTTCCATCAGCATTCTTGTCATAATACGGAATCGGTATGACATATGCTTCACAATTCGGATCTGCATCAGCCGCTTTCCATATGCTCTCCAATGAATCCCACATAGATGCCTTATAAGGCAGAAACACCACCTGCTTCTTGTCCTCCGGCAAATCATATTTAACCATGTTACGTATCTGCAGCAGCTGCCTCTGTATCTTCTTTGTCAGCTTCCTGCACTGGTTAGCATCTGCCCGGTTGCAGTTTATCTGGTAAATATTCTCACAATAAGCTTCTAACAGGCGAACGATTTCTTCACCTCTCTGCCTTATTCTCTCAATCTCGTTACCAATTTCGATCGCGGCGTCCTGACAGTCAACTAAAGTCTCCGTTTCCACTGAAATATTTGATTTTTGATTTTTCGCAACAATGTCATTGATCTTTTCTAAAGAATCTATGACAGATAAAATCTCTTTCTTTTTCACGTTGATCCCTCTTGTCCTGTTCTCCTGCTCTATGCATCAAAAAACAGGAATAAAAGTTGATGTCATAATATTCTATAGTCATCAACTTTTATCCCTGCTTTATCCTCATGATAGTAATCCCGACCTTCCTTGTCATTCTATATGCATAATATTCTTGTTTCTACAGAAATGGCTCCCCTTGGAGACATTTCCACAGATGTGGCTCCCTTTGGAGACACTTCTGTTATTATAGCATTATTATCGGCAAGTTGGGAAGAAAACTTTATATATTCACCATCCCTGTAAGGAAGCGTCTAAACTACAATTCCTATAAATAAGTGATGTTACCGGAAGTAAGTATAACATTCCTGAATTTTTAAGAGAAAAGCATATTTCTTCATACAAAGCAACACTTCGTCTCACATATTCAATATTATCCAGCGGTCGAAATATATTCATACCGCCAAGTCTAAGATCCAAGATCAGATTTTTGAGGTTATGAATCAATGTCTGAAGCTGTCTGCCTAATTCCGCTGAATATATATTCTGTTTATACCAATATACACATGCATCAGCAAATATCTTCTCATTTTTTCCCGACGATTCCCACAAGCTCTTTACCCAGTTCGTACCCATGCTGTCAAATAGTGACTGATTCATCTGTAGACCGGAATAATCACACAAAAACTCTCTGTGATGATACCAAACTTCAAGCCATTGTCCAATTTGTTGCAAGAAGCAGATCTGGGCATCTTTTATCGCACGGAGTAAATGTTCCTCTAAGCCATACTTCTCATTTGAAGTAGAAATAATATCCTTTTTATTATATAGTTTACGATAATGAAACCACGAATCTCTATAATTAGTATGGCATTCCTCAGGATAATCCAACCCAAACTCATCGTACAATCTCTGCAGTATCTGAAATTGTTCCCCGAATTCTACAATAGTATTTGCGCAGTCTGCTTTTAAGGCATTCGAATAATCAAGCGAATCATTTTTGTTTTCCTGTATCACTCTGTTATTCCCCATTTTTTACGATATTCATCTAATATCTCACTTGTAAAGTCGTATTGTCTGTCTTGATACATACTGCGTTTAAATAGATCATCCATCAGCATTTTGCCGCCTCTTCGTTCGGGCATTATAATAGATTTCTCTTGATTCATAGACCGTACAACCATTTCTCTATTAAATTCCCTATCCTCTGCCGAAAAGAAACTAATAATTTCTAAATTTCCCATCATTCGCCGCCTCATCTTCTATTGAATATCTATATCAAACGGTATCCTGCTGCTCTAATTCTCTGCAATCCCGTATCTTTTTTAAAATAAACTCCGTATCTATCGTTTCCGAAAGTAATTCATTCTTCAGCTTTTGACGCTCATCGCCTTTCATTACGTCAGTCAAGTCTGTTTTGTATAAGTAAATATCAAAGTCCTCAACCAGTTGCTTAATTTCTTTCTGTCGTATCAGAACTAATACATCACTTAATTCTTCATCCATCTCCTGCTCACTAATGCATCCTTTGCGATATAAATCGTCCATTTCCTTATAAAACTTAATACAGGAAAAAAACTGGTTTTCTATCTGCTTATAAAATTCTTTATCATCCCGCAATTCAAAATTTTCTATCATTATATTATCCATACAGGCAAGAAACATGCATTGATCTATTAATTCAAACAAGAACTTATCTTTTGTCATCTGTATTCTCCATTGTCACTTGCCGGAATACATACATTCCGGACAAACATACTGCATCTTATTATTTTCTCCATGCGGTCTCAGTATATGGATTTTCTCTGCATATTTTCCACAAATACTACACCTTACACGAAATGTATCTACATCCAGAGTCAAAGCAATTTCCGTGGGAAGAATATTCGGAGCCAATACTCCTTTTCTCCTCGCCAATTCATTTACTTCATCCTGCAGATATTTTGAGACACCGAATCGTATATCTGATACTTGATTGGAAAATTCTGATATCAACAAATATTTTAAGTCAAACTTCTCGTTCTGCATCAAATCTGCAACGATTCTATAACATCCTGAATATCCCAAATGTCTTGGTTTTGATTTTCTGAGCAGTATATCTTGCCTATATATACCACTGATATTTGCTATGATAACATGACATTGCGACAGCAATTCTTTCATTTCCGGATATACCTCTTCCTGTAACGAAGTATCAGAAGTATATCCTATAACTCTTTTTGTTTTTGTGTCTGTTCCACATTCAAAAGTACAGCCAAATGTATGTAAAAAGAACTTATCTTTGCCATTTTCTTTATATTGTTCATGTGCAGTCCGAAAAACATGCAGGTCGATTGCTTCGCTAAGCTTAACAGTTTTGTCTGACACTATCTCAGCATACCCCTGAAATTTTTTCTCTAATGCTAAGGAATCCTCATCCGCTATATTTATGCAATATAACTGATTATATTTCCCATCAAACCCGCTTTGCTTTTTAGCTAATAATACTGCCTCTTCGCAGGTAACAGAATCCATATACCACTTTATCTTATGTTTTTCTTTTTCTACACGTGATACAGCACTGTGCTCCTCATCCCACCTGTCTATTTTTTCTGTGTAATGTGAAGAGACATTATAATGTAAATCATCTAATATTCTCATATCACTGGAATGATCTATATGTTCGTGTGTAATAATAACTATGTCTATGTCCAGCACATTTAGCCCATAGTCTTGTAGATTTTGTACAAATAAATAACCCGGATCAACCGCTATTCCTACACCATTCCACTGAATATAAAACCCGCCGCCACTATAGAAGTTTGTATTATGGGCATAATTTAATAAAATAGGCGTCGAAGAACTGAAGCCTTTCAACATGACCAGAATATTTCGTTCATCAAAAAACCTGTGTCTGTAATTGTCTATGTAGATGTCCACCGGACGTTCCCTTTGTCTCAGCAGTTCCTTCATTTCCTCTGGGATTAAAAAGTCAGATTTATACGGTTCACTGTCATGGGATTCTTCATCAAGCAGTATTTCCTTTAGCGCATTCCAATATTTTTCCTCGCAGTTTTTGCAGACAAAACATAAATCACACTGCACAGTTTGCTTCAATAACTCCTGCAACATATCTCTTTGTCCTAAAGAATCCTGCTGCAAAATCAGCCGTGTCTTTTCCCATATATCTTTCTTTCGTTCTGCTAACTTTACACTTTCTCCCTCTGTCGCCATATACACAGTAGAATGAAATCTATCGTTGTATTCCGGCATAGCAAATCCCGAATGAAGCCAATTCTTTAAAATATATTCATAGAATGGATAAAGACATGTGTTTTTCATAAATCTACTTTCCCCGAAATCTTTTTACAGACAATATGCTAAGAAACTGAACCGATATGCTGGCATCTATGGATTGATAAAGTTTTATGTATAGTCAAAGTTTATCAGTCTCAAATATACTTGTCAATCTTTAACCGCTAATTTTAGTTCCTTGAATTTGGTATTCAGTTCTCAATACTCCACCACCGCCGCCCCGTTCGACAGCTCCTTATCGCTCTCCGTCACAATTTTCATATCACCCGTCAACAATTCATCCGCGATTGCCACATTATCCTCATTCTCATCCAAGAGGCGTACTGTCAGGCTCCTGATACTCAGTTCCGTGCCCAGAATGCCGTTTCTTTCTTCCAGCACATAGACACAGTTGCCGCCATCATTGCGAAGTGCCTGTCTGGGAATCACATAGTCGTAGATCTCCGATGTGGAAGTCACTTCCATCGTTCCTTCCGTGCGGCCTTTTGCCACGCCCGGCTCCAGCCAGATCGTCACGGTATAGCTGCCGTTCTCCTGCACGATGGAGTCGATTGTCTCGCTCACTTCCTCAGAACTCCCTGCGAAGCTTAAATGTACGGTATCGCCCGTATGTACCATAGACTTCTGATCTTGGGAAATAATGGTACGAAAGATCCGGCTGCTCTCAGCATTCGCATAACGCATAACCGCATCCGCGCTCATCCGCACACCGGACTTAAGCATGACTTCCAGTATCGTTCCCTCCTGTTCGGCCATGATCTGCCCTTCATTCTCCAGAAGCTGTTTCCATGCCTCTATCTTATTCTGGCGTGTCTGTATCTGCCCGATTGCGGAATAACTCGAACTGTAGGCTCCCTCAATCTCATTCTGCGCATCTTTGGCATCCTCTATGTTTCTTCCCGCTTCCTTCAAAACTTTCTCTTTATCGAAACCCGCCTCTTCAATAGCAGCTTTTCTCTGCTCAATCTCCCTGTCAATCCGCGTCCGCTCGTCTGCCCATGCAATCCAGACTTCGTCCGGCGCATCCTCTTTTGGCAGCCGGAACATGTGGGTATCCAAGTCTTCCATGGCGTCCTCCAACAGTTTTGTCTCCTCAGCAATCTTCCTATCCAATTCTGCGACAGTAGTGTCATAATCTTCCTGCGCCCGGGCAATCTCTGTAGCAGCGTCTTTTCTCTGCGCATTTACCTGATCCTGCCATACCTGCTCTTCCGCCTCAAGCCGGCTAAGCTGTACTTGAAGATCTTCCGTATCCACTTCATAAAGGACTGTCCCTGCCTCAATCTGCTCGCCTGCTGCCACGCACACCCGCTTGACAAGCAGCCCTTCCATACCTGTAACCGCCTCAGAATTGACCACTTCCACTGTTCCATCCACCAACAATTTATTTCTGATAGAAGCCGCAGTGGGATTCTGCCACCGGACCCGCGGCAGCCGGTTGACATAGACTATTCGTGACACAAATGTCATAAGCAGCATAACTGCCATGAAAACTGCAAATCCTCTCCACAATTTCTTTTTAGATTCCATATCTGCACCGAACCTTTCCCTTATTCCATATCTCAAATCCGTGGGAAGAATGCTGCTATTGCAGCAAGTCCGCTCTGCGGACGGTTCTTCCGCGTGAATGGTATTTTCATTCACGCTATTTTTTCGTCCCGATATAAGTGATTCCTTCCTCCAGTGCGTCCTGTCCCAACGCAAAAACAAACAATGCCGGAATCAGGACTACCACCGACACGGCAAATGCAAAACCAGCCTGACTGATATCAAGCTGTGGCAGATAAAGTGACAGCGGCCAGTCCTTCTGCTCTTCCAGAAACGCCATCGGCTGTTCTACCAGATTCCAGTATTCCAGAAAGCTTAAGACCATCGCCGCGCGGGTTCCCATCTGTCCAAGGGGCAGACCGACATAGAGAAAAATCTGCAATTCTCCTGCGCCGTCGAGCCTAGCGGCTTCCAGAACCTCCAAATCAATCTGCGTAAATCCTCTGTACATAATAAATACCGGAAATGTAGAAAAGACTGCCGGCAGGATCACCGCGGCAGGATTGCTGTATAAATCAAGTTTCTGAAGTACTATGTACTGCGGCAGGAGCATGACCTGAAAAGGTAAAAGCATTAAAACAACATACAACCCAAACAGGAAATCCCTGCCCCGAAATTTAAATGCCGCAAAAGCCCAAGCCGAGGGCAGCCCCACGATCAACTGTCCCGCCAGTATAGCACCAGTCATGCCGACTGTATTCCAGAATAGTTTATAGAATGCAGGCGAACCGATTAGCAGCCTGTAGAAATGTTCTATTGTCGGATAGATTGGTATGAAATGCCAGATTGCATAGCCATTGCCCGCTCCAAGCACCGGGGACAGCATCTGCCTGATTTCTGCTGGATCCATAAACGCCCCGCCGGGTATCATAAGAAGCGGCAGACAAATAATGAAAGCCATCAGAAAACATATCCCCGTGGCAAGCCATGAGTTTTTCTTTTTCTTCTTTTTTATTTTCACTGATATTATTTGTGCAACGTCCATAATTTTCCCGCGTCAACCTCCATTTTGTTCGAGTCTCTTCTGCAGGCACAGGCATACCACCAGCAAAACCAGCGACAGGAGCACGGTCAATGCAGCCATCCGGTCAAATTCCAGTTTCAGATACCAGTTTTGCAAAAGATGCTGTAAGAAATAAATATTTTCTTGAGGATAGCTTCCCGCCACCATCCAGACTTCCCGGTAACTTTTAAAAATCTGTAAAACAGACAGCATTCCGATTGTAAAAGTAGTGCCGGAAAGACCCGGCCTTATAATATAATGCCAGTTTTGCCATTTATTCGCACCATCTACCCGCGCCGCTTCCTCCACTTCCTTCGGCAGCGCCGAAAGTCCGGCGAGCCATAATATCACCATATAACCCGTATTTTTCCATAGAAAACTGCACAGCACAATCACGATTGCCCAGCCGGAATTCAAGTAATCAATGCCTTCAAAAACCGGAAGCGATGCAAAGTGCTCCGTTATCCCCGCCAGCATGCCATTGACGGCTCCCTGCCTGTCAATCAGTATCCGCAGTACCAGCACCATGACCGCCGCCGGTACCGCCATCGGCAGAAGCATAGCGGATACAAACTTTCTTTTCGTGGTAAGATTCCGCAAAAGCATCGCCAGCAAAAGGCTTATCACCATAAGGAGTGGTACACCGACTGCCATATAGACCGCCGTATTGCGTACCGCCAGAACAAACGCCGCATTATGAAACACTGCGTTATAATTATCCATACCTACAAAGGCTCTGTTGCCTGACCTTAGAAAAGAACGACGTACCACTTCCAGAAAGGGCAGGAGATAGAACACCATCACGCCCGCGAATCCCGGCAGCAGGAACAGAAGCCGTCTATTCATCCATCGAAATCGCCATTTTCCTTTCAACTTCCTTCGCTCCTTCCTCCGGTGTCAGTTCTCCTTCAAGCACCCGGAAGCCAACTTCCCTGACAGTCTCCTCCAGAAGCGTTCCTGTCCTGTAACAACAATTAGATTCTTCCATCGTATCAAACAGCCACTGCAGTTCTTCCTCTGTCGGCCAGAAAATTTCCTTATACATTTGGCTGATGTCATTGGCATTCCAGCCTTTGATCTCGGCAAACGCATGATTGTTAATATCCAGAATAGATGCCACAGACTCTTTTCTGATAGGTATTCCTCCGTCAAACTGTCCTTCCAACCACCATTTCTGCATCATCCCATCTGACAGAAGCAGTTCCATAAATTCCTCTCCCAGATCTGGTTCTGGTGCCTGTTCACACAATCCCGTAATCGTTCTCGCCCGATAGACATTTCCTGCCTGACCTGTCATTCTTCCGTAAACCGCTTCATCTTCCAGCTCTTTATAGTACGAGTAATCATCACGATAATTTTCCATTCTTGTATGCAGGTTGGTTATCCCGTACCATGCATTTTTCAGATATCCGAGAGCAATCCACGTCTCACCAATATTATAGTAATCTTCATACTGCACAAACATAATATTCGTAAGATCCGATCCTTCATCCTCCAGATTCTGTTGCCACTTAAGTCTCTCTTCTTCACTAAGTCCTTCGCTGTCTAACTCCCACAGTCTGACAGCCGCCTGATAAAATTTCGTCAGACTTTCCGTATCCAGACTGCCGTCTTCTTTGCTCCACGCCGGTAAGCAGATCGGAATAATTATATTAAACAGATTTTCCTGAAAAGGCGTATCAATAAGCGGTCCTTCCGGATGTTCCTCTCTTGCCAGCTCTGCTCCCGCAATAATACCATCCAGCCCCTGCATGTCATTCACATATTTCTTCTCGCCAAGATACAATGGCAGTTCAACCGTCATTGGCACGCCGTATATTTTATTCTTCTCCGTCATACGCATACCTTCCAGAATATTCTGATACAGTATGCCCTCTTCCTCGTACGGTGCGAGGAAATCATCCAGTTCCCTCAGTATGCCCTTATCCGCATACTGTTCCATATCGATGTCATCCAGAATGATCACATCCGGCACTTCTCCGGCGAGTATCCTCGTATTCAGGTTCTTAAGCGCATCTTCCCTGCTGACGGCATTGTCACCGTCCATACCTGTCTCATATTTGACCAACACATCCGGATGCTCTTTCTGGAAAAGCCGCCCTGCATAGCGGACGCGTCCGTTCTCTTCCAGACTATAGACTGTCAGCTCTTTTGACGGTCTTGCCGGGAGTGTCTCATCATAGTACATCTCCACCATGTAGTTTCCGCTGAAATATACCCTGAACTGCTCATTATCCAGAATCTGCAGTGCATACGGGTTATACTGGCTGTCTCCGAGGGCAATCATCTGACCGTCCGCAATCTGTTCAATCACCGACCCATCCCACACATATCGGTACAGTCCGGTACGGCAGGCAAGATAGAGAACTGTTGAGTTATCTCCATCCACCGCAGCCGCAGCCTGATTATCCGCTGCATCTGAGGCTTGATCAGCCACTGCCAGAACGATGCGCCCGCTTTGATGGGATGCCGCAAATTCATTTAACACACTATTATCTTCCAGAGGCTTTTCCCCCGCCATATCATAGAGATAAACCTTATCTTTATCCAGTGCAAGCATGGTATCTCCGACAAAAGCAAATTCTCGCACCTGACTTTGTGTGGTAAACAGGCTTTCTGTTTCCCCGCTTTCTACATTGATACGGTACACACAGGACGCCGAAGCAGCATAGACCCTTCCATCCGGCGCAAATGCAAATTCTTCCAGATTCGTCGCTTTCCGGTAATCCGGTCCATAAAGTTCCAGCGGATGCCGGTCTCCCTCTTCACTCACATAGTAATACAGATATCTGCTGTCTCCCTCGGCGGCATAGGCTTCGTATTCTTCATCTGAATAAAACATTGGCGTATATCCGAAAATCACCGCGCCGCCATTCGAAACGCCATAAGAGAATTTCACATGAATATTGGCATTATTTTCCCAGTCCCATTTATCACTGCTGACAGTACCATCCGCAGCCACATGCGTCAGATCTACATCATTTCCGAAAAGATAGTAGCTTCCGTCCGGGCAGGAATGCATGTATTCAAACCCCGCGCCCGGCATCTTCACCTCTCTGTCCGCATAGCGTCCCATGGGAATCTCTTCTTCCTTGCTGCCGCAGGCGGAAAGAATCATGGCACATGCCGCTGCACACACTGCACGCCAAATCCCGTGCTTTACGTTTTCACGCTTTCCCCGGAGCCGTTCACGAAATTTCATCTATATTCTCCCTCCTACTCATCCATCTCAATCGCCATTCTCCTCGCAACTTCCGCTGCTCCTTCCTCTGGCGTCATTTCTCCTTCAAGCACTCGCTGTCCAACGTCTATCGCACATTCCTCAAGCATTGTTCCGGGACGGTAACAGCAATCGGCATCCTCCATCATCTGATAAATCCACTGCTTCTCTTCCTCCGTAGGCCACATCATTTCATTGTTCAGTATACCGGGATCTTTCCACCCCATGACTTCCCCGAATTCCACATTGTTGATATCCATGATGTCCGCAAGCGAATCTTTTCGTATTGTGATACCACTCTGATTTCGTGGTTTATCCAGCCACCACTTTCTCATCATCGAATCGGAGAGGAGCAGATCCAGATACGCTTCTGCAAGTTCCGGTTCTTTCGCCTGCTCACACAATCCCACGATTGTCTTTGCCCAATAGACATTGTCCGCCTGTCCAACATACTCTCCAAATGTCACTACATCCTCAATTTCCTTTTTCTGCCATTCAGCCGCCATATTAGCTTTTACAACATGTATGTCTGAAGCGCCGACTCCTGCATTCAGTAAAAACCCAAGCTGTATCCACGTCTCACCGAAATTTTGCTGAGCGCTGTATTGATAGTTGAACCCGATATCTATTATGCTGATATCATTAGGCTCATAATACTCTGTATTATTCTTCTGCCATGTCTCACGCGCGGCACCATCCAATCCTGCGCAGTCCAGTTCCCAGATCTTTGCCACCGCCTGATAATACTCCGTCAGCTTCTCCACATCCAGACTGCCATCCTCCTTCGTCCATGCAGGCAGGCAGACCGGAATTGTCTGCAACAGGACATCTCTCGGATATGGCGTATAAAGAACGGGACCTTCCGGGTGTTTCTGTCTCGCCAGCTCCACACCCGCCACAATATCCTCAAGGCTGTCTTCCCCGCTCAGATACATCTCCTCACCCAGCCAAAGAGGAAGATAGACCATCATAGGCACACTGTATAATTTCTCCCCGTCTGTCATCCGCATACCTTCGACAATGTTCCGATACAGAATACCGTCATCCAGATAAGGCTGTAAAATACCGTCTAACTCTTTGAGCACACCCTTGTCGGCATACTGCTCGATATCCATTCCATCTAACACAATCACGTCCGGTACATCTCCGGCTAACAGGCGGGTATTCAGATTCTTAAGCGCATCTTCTTTGCTGACAGCATTATCTCCGTCCATACCTGTCTCATATCTCACAAGTACATCCGGATGCTCTTTCTGGAACAACTGACCCGCATAGCGGATCCATCCTATTTCCTGCATGCTGTACACCGTCAGTTCTTTGGATGGCTTTGCCGGAAGTGTTTCATCATAGTACATTTCCACCATGTAATTACCAGTGAACAAAATGCGGAACTCTCCATTATCGAGTACCTGCAGGGCAAGCGGATTACGCTGGGTATCGCCAAGCGTCGTCATCTGGCCGTCCGCAATCTGTTCAATCACCGAACCGTCCCATATGTAGCGGTACAATCCGGTGCGGCAAGCCATGTACAGAATCTGTGCGCTTCCGGCGCCGTTTTCAGCATCGGACACATCGGCTGCTCCGGAATCCGCCATAACTTTCACATTTATTTCTTTGTCAGATACTGCCATTACAAGACCGCCATTACTGTGGCTTGCAACAAAATCACTAAGTACACCGTTATCATCAAGCAGTTTTCCGCCTGCCATATCATATAGATAAACTTTCTCCCTGTCCGCCGCCAGAATCACACCATCTACAAAAACTATGGATTCCACCTGTCCTGATGTAGCAAACAGGCTGCTCGTCTCGCCGGTCTCCACATTGATCCGGTATACATTGTTCTCGGATGCCGCATATAGCTCTCCCTCCGGCGAAAAGGCAAACAGATTCAGATTCGCCGCTTTCTGATACCCCGCCCCATGAGGTTCCAGCTCATGCTTCTGCCCTGCTTCATCCACATAATAGTACAGATAGCAGGTATTTCCTTCCAGCCACAGTGCCTCCAATTCCTCATCATTCCAGAACTTAGGCGTGTATGCAAAAACCACAGCCCCGTTGTCCGATACCCCGACCTCATACTTTACGTGGATATTGGCCGAATTCTCCCAGCTCCAGTTTTTCTCTTTGCTCTCACCCTGCGCATCCACGTAGGTCAGGTTCGTATCCAAGCCATACAAATAGTAACTCCCATCCGTGCACGCATGCATATAATCAAAAGTACCCTGTGGCAGCTTCACCTCTCTATCCGCATACCGTCCCATCGGAATCTCTTCTTCCTTGCTGCCGCAGGCGGAAAGCAATACCATACAGCACAAAACCGACACAATAGCTGCTATATATTTTCTTTCACATTTCCAATACAAAATCATTCTCCTTCCTTTCCATAGAAAAATTTATATACTATCAAAAATGAACTTATTTATCTTATTTTAATCCAAAGACTTTCTAAATATCTTCTAAGAAGTCTCTAAGAAGTTTCTAAATTTTATATTTTTTAATTAGAGTAAAATATTTAGGATTTATTTAAAGAATAAATGTGGTAAAATAGACGCAGAAGAGGTAAACGAAATGAATATCTTAATCATCGAAGACGACAAAAATCTATGCCATGCCGTATCATGGCAGTTACAGCAGGAAGGGCACAGCGTGGACTGCTGCCACAACGGCGGCGAAGCAAATCTATATATCAAACGGGGAATTTATGATCTGATCTTACTAGACTGTATGCTGCCGGAAGAAGACGGACTTCACATTCTTCGTTCCATGCGTTCCGAAGGAAATCTGACCCCCGTCATCATCCTTTCCGCTCTTGGCGAAGTAAATGACAGAGTGACAGGGCTGAATGCGGGCGCCGACGATTATCTGATAAAACCCTTCGCCTACTCGGAACTCGCCGCTAGGATCTCTTCTTTATTCCGGCGTAAAAACGACTTTGGCAAAGCGGCTGTCTCTTACGGTGACCTGTCCTTAGACAGTTCAGAGAACAGTCTGTGCTGTAAAAATAAAAAATGTTCCCTTTCCCACACGGAAAGCGAACTGATGAGTTTGCTGCTGCAGTCCGGAGACAAAACCACCAGCCGCACTGTACTTTTGCACAAAGTATGGGGCGTGGACACATCCGTGGAGGACAGCAATCTCGATAACTATATCTATTTTCTGCGCAAACGCCTAAAGACACTGGAAAGCGGTGTCTCTATCGTCAACCGGCGCGGCCACGGTTATCGTCTGGAATACCACGATACCGAATTATTGTCTTAATCTTCAGTCACCCCCAACGCAGAATCAACACCGGAAGGAGCGCCTATGTACCAGAAAGTGCGGCTTCGGCTGACTAAACTTTTTACCCTTGTTACATCTGTCCTGTTAATCGCACTGCTCTGTGTCAGTTTTTATCTCTCTGTCAGACAGCAGTTCTCTTTACAGTTGTCTTCTTTTACCGGTCAATCCCACACTGTAGTGGAATCCATCAGCGAACAGAATATCCTCACTTCCAGATGGCTGGCTGCAAGGGAAGAAGCTGCGGGATTCCGCATCTATCTCTGGGATAATGATGTGGAACTTTTTCATAATCGGGATCACTTTAACCGCATTGAACCCGCATACTCCTACTATCTGCCTGCACCGTCTGGCGGACGCACCTTAAAGCAGACTGTCGGAACACCGGATGTCTATATCGGCTGCCATGGCATTCTGCCCGAAGTTCTCTATTATCATAGGCAGCTGGTTAAAAACAACAGCATTCTCCAGATTTATTTTCTACAGTCACTGGATCCGCTGTATGCACATGTCAGAACCAGTCTCCTGCTCTATATCGCCCTGCTCATCGGCTCTGAATGTCTGCTGACTCTCTTCTGCTGGTACTTTACCGGCCGGCTTTTGCAGCCTCTTCTTGATTCCCAGACAAGCCAGAACCGCTTTATTGCCAGCGTTTCCCATGAGCTGCGCACCCCTCTCGCCGTAATACTCGCCAATGCTTCCGCCTGTGAAAAAGCTCCTATGGCCGAGCAGAAGCCCTTTTTCCAAGTAATCGCACGAGAAGGCACCCAGATGTCCGCCATGTTAGAACAATTATTGACCTTGTCCAGAGCAGACAGCCACGGGCTTTCCCTGCAAATGGAAAAAACCGACTTACAGACGCTTTTACTCGAAATCTATGAGAATTTCCTGCCTCTATGCGCCGAAAGCGGACATCATCTCAACGTCCGCCTTCCTGAAACAGAAATCCCTCTGTGCGACTGCGATTCATTTAGAATACGACAAGTGTGTCATATTTTACTGCACAACGCTCTTTCCTATACGCCTGCCGGAAGTAACATTGTACTGTTTCTCGCTGACGGCACCTACGATAAAGAAATCTCCATCGGCGTTCAGGATAATGGTTTTGGCATTCCCAAAGAGGAACGCAATAAAGTATTCGATCGTTTTTACCGGGGCAGCCACAGTCAGAATGATTCTGCCGCCCTCTCTGACGATAAACGCCATCATGGTCTTGGTCTCGCAGTGGCAAAAGAAATCGCGTCGGCGCACAAAGGCTCCCTCAGTGTATCGGAAGCGGATGGCGGCGGCGCGCTCTTTCTCCTCACCCTGCCGATCAGACATCTTCCTTCGGCATCTTAATTTCAATGTGCACATCCCGAAGCTGTCTTGCATCCACCTGCGCGGGTGCGCCCATCATAACATCCTGTGCCTGTTTGTTCATTGGGAAAGGAATCACCTCTCTGATGCTGTCCTCACCCGCAAGCAGCATGACCATTCTGTCCACGCCCGGAGCAATACCTGCATGCGGCGGCGCACCGTAACAAAATGCGTTGTACATTGCCGGGAATTTCGCTTTTACGTCCTCTTCCCCCAATCCTACAATCTGGAAAGCCTTCACCATGATCTCCGGATCATGATTACGAACTGCTCCCGAAGACAACTCTACACCGTTGCAGACCAGATCATACTGGTATGCCAGAATACTAAGCGGCGCTGCCTCATTAAGCGCCTGCATTCCGCCTTGCGGCATGGAAAAAGGATTATGGCAGAACTCTATCTCGCCGGACTCTTCCCCGATTTCGTACATGGGAAAATCAACAATCCAGCAGAATTCATAGCACGCCTGTCTGAAATGCCCCTCGGATTTCATACCAAGCATTCTTCTCAGTACGCCTGAAGTCTTGACCGCCGCATTCTTATCGCCTGCGGTCACGCCTACGAAGTCACCCGGCTTTAAATTAAGCGCCGCATCCACGTCCGCTTTCCTGTCTGTCAGAAATTTGGAAATACCGCCCACATAATTGCCGTTCTCATCTACTCTGAACCAATATGCCTTGCTGCCACTTTCCACTTCCACGTCCGCGCATAATTTATCAATTTCTTTTCTTGTGGCTGTGTAACCGTCCGTCACCACTGCCTTGATCACACGATTCTTAAAAGGCTCAAACTCACACTGACCAAGCAGCTGCGTAACGTCCTGAACGATCAAATCAATCCGCAGATCAGGCTTGTCTGTTCCGTACTTTTCCAGAGCTTCCAGATACGGAATCCTTGTAAAAGGCGCTGACGATGCCTGATCGTATACGCCATACTTCTCAAATACCGGAGTAAGCACCTGCTCAATCACAGAAAATACATCCTCCTGCGATGCAAAAGCCATCTCCATATCAAGCTGATAAAACTCACCCGGTGAACGGTCTGCCCTCGCGTCCTCATCACGGAAACAGGGTGCAATCTGGAAATAACGGTCAAAACCTGATGCCATCAAAATCTGTTTAAACTGCTGCGGTGCCTGAGGCAGCGCATAAAACTTCCCTGGATGATTTCTTGCCGGCACAAGATAGTCCCTTGCTCCTTCCGGTGAAGAACAGGTTAAGATCGGTGTGGTAATCTCCACAAAATCCAGATCGTTCATTCTCTGTCTAAGTTCCGTCACAATACGGCTCCTGAGCAGAATCTTATCTTTTACATCCGGATTCCTCAAATCCAGATAGCGGTATTTCAATCGAATATTTTCGTCCGCATTCTTCGACTGTCTGATTTCAAAAGGCAGCACATTATACGTGCATTTGCCAAGTACCTCCACCTTGGACGGCACCACTTCAATCTCACCCGTCGCGATCGTATTCGTCTTATTGGAACGCTCCCGCACCGTACCTTCTATCATTAATGTGGACTCCTTGTTCACGCCGTCCAGCCGGTCCATCATCTCCTGCGTTTCAAAAACGATCTGTGTAACACCATAAAAATCACGGAGCAGCAAAAATCCCAAGTTTTTGCTGACCTGTCTGATATTCTCGTACCACCCGACCAGCGTGACCCTGCTCCCCGCGTCGGATAATCTAAGTTCATTACATGTGTGTGTTCTCGACTGCATCATATCTTCATTATTCCTTTCCTATGAGGATTCGTGTGTCAAAAGGTTCTTCAATAGGCTTTTAGTGACAGATTGCACAAAATGTTCGCGAAGATGTCCTGCGCAGTCATATGAGAGTTTCTTAATATTCCGTAAGATATCCAGAAATTTCGCGACATGGATGTCGCGAAAAGCCCGTTTCGAGCCCGGATGGCGAGTAACGGGCGGTTGCGTCCGTCCGTCATGACCTTACCGGAATATTTAGAAAATCCATATGACGGAGCCCGACACGAGAGAACATTTTATGCAATCTGTCCTCTCAGCCTATGTAATACACCTTTTGACACATGACTCTCATGATTTCTTTCCCCATTCTATCACCGCACACCGCAAAATACAATCATATTCGCTCCTTTGGCTTTTTCCAAAACGCCTTTTTCTCAATCGGTTTTTTATACTTTTTTCATGAAAATTTCATACAATTGCGCATGTTCCTGCATTGACATTGGTAATCAAACTCTATATGATTAAAAAAGTAAATTCCTTCGGAATTAACTTTGCGAGATTCGCTTCGTGAACTCGGCATATTTCTGGGTTTTTTGCTATACGAACCCGGTATATTGATTTTATACTATCACACAGGGGATGATATCATGTCAGTTGTAGAAGAAATCAGAGAACAGCAGAAACAGGCGCTCAGCACAATGAGTCTCAAGGGTAAACTCTCTTACTTCTGGGATTATTATAAGATACATACTTTAGTGGCCGTTTGTGTTCTCATAGTCGCGATTTCTGTAATTCATCAGCTTGTCACCAACAAAGACTATGCTTTATATGCCACAGTCATAAACACCGGAACTACCAGTTACGAAGACGAGACAGCCGGAAGATGGGCTGAACAATTCGGGGACTATGCACAGATCGATACCGACGAGTATCAAGTTTTAATCGATGCCACCATAGTTCTCACTGAAAGCTCTGATCCACAGATCCGCATGGCTAATCAGCAGAAAATGGTTGCTATGATGCAGACCGGCGCCATCCACGCCCAGCTTGCGGAGACAGAAACTTTTGAAGAATACGCACAATTTGAATGTTATTATGCTTTGGAAGATATACTGAGTGCGGAAGAACTTGAGAAGTACCGCCCCTATTTCTACTATACCGATGCCGCCACTTTCGAGCAGAACGATACTTCTGATACCGCTTCCGGGCAAAATGAGGATACCGCTTCCGCAGATATGGCTGTACAGACAGACCCTTCTACTCTCGTGATCAACCACCGCGATCCTTCCACTATGGAACAGCCGGTGGCTGTGGGTATTATCCTCACAGATAGTAAAATGATCAAAGATTCCGATTATTACAAATATCTTGACAGCCCGGAATCCGACTATCAGGGCTATCCCTCCGATGTCATTTTCGGTATTCCGCTCTCAAACAAAGAACCGGAAATGGCTCTTAAATTCTTAGAGTTCTTGAACGTAACAGAGGATTAATCGTAACGATCAATCCTCTATAGATATGGCTCCTATTGGAGACATTTCTACAGATATGACTCCCTTTGGAGTCATATCTGATATTATAACATTTCCTTTAGCATCTGGTTCACTGTGGCAGGATCGGCTTTACCTTTCATGGCTTTCATGGTCTGTCCCACTAAGAATCCGATCGCCTTTTCCTTGCCGCTTCGGTAATCCTCCACAGACTGCGGATTCCCGGCTATAACTTCTTCTATAGTCTTGCGCAGGGCTCCTTCGTCATTGACGGTCTTTAATCCTTTTTCCTCCACATACTGTTCCGGGTCGATATTCTCCTCAAACATCGCCTCAAAAACTTCCTTCGCTACAGAACTGTTTATCGCCTTGGAGTCCGTGAGCGAGATCAGCTTTGCCAGATTTTCCGGTGAAAAACGCAGGTCGGATGCATCCACCTCTTTCTCCTTCATCAAACGCAGTGTCTCTCCCATCAGCCAGTTAGACACTTTCTTAGGCTGAGCACAGATAGCGGTAGCCGCCTCAAAAAGATCAGCCATATGCTTAGAACCGGTAATGATCTCGATATCATAATCAGGAATATCAAATTCCTCTTTGTACCTCTTCATTTTCTCCGTGCGAAATTCCGGCTGCTTCGCTTTAATCTGATCAAGCATTTCATCACTCACTGCAATAGGTACCAGATCCGGATCCGGGAAATAGCGATAATCCTGCGCATCTTCTTTACTTCTCATGGCATAGGACTCTCCCTTTGTATCGTCCCACCTTCTTGTCTCCTGCACGACCTTTTTACCGGACTCAATCAAATCGATCTGGCGCTCTGTCTCGCCCGCGATAGCCCTTGAAATCGCCCTAAAAGAATTCAGATTCTTCATCTCAGTTCTGGTGCCAAACTCTTCGGCTCCTGCTTCTCTCACGGACAGATTCACATCAGCGCGCATGGAGCCCTCCTGCAATTTGCAGTCCGAAGCGCCCAGATACTGAATAATCAGCCGTAATTTTTCAAGGTAGGAAATGACCTCCTGTGCACTTCGCATATCGGGCTCCGACACGATCTCAATAAGAGGCACGCCGGAACGGTTATAATCCACAAGGGAACAGTCTTCCCACTCATCATGAATCAGCTTGCCCGCATCTTCCTCCATATGAATCTCGTGGATGCCTACAATCTTTGTACCGCCTTCTTCTGTTTCGATCTCTACGCCGCCGTTTCGGCAGATTGGCAAATATAATTGTGAGATTTGATAGTTCTGTGGGTTATCGGGATAGAAATAGTTTTTCCTGTCAAACTTGGCATATCTGGTAATCTCACAGTTCGTTGCCAGCCCTACCGCAATGGCATATTTAAGTACCTGCTTATTCAATACCGGAAGGGAACCCGGCATACCGGTACACACCGGACAGG
>CAMXBD010000028.1 GCA_947179245.1 uncultured Lachnospiraceae bacterium
ATGAGCTTGACAGGAATACGGTGCAGTATATGATTGATGAGATGCAGGATACGATTGATGCACAGAAAGATACGATTGAAGCTCAGAATCAAACAATTACAGGATTACAGAAAGAATGTGATAAGGTGCTGAGTGTGACAATAAATATTCTACGCAGTCTGAACATACCTGAACAGGAGATCATCACGCAAATCTGTGAGCAGTATCAGATTGATGAAGAACAGGTGCGGAAGTATTTGTAAATGTAAATAGCAATTTGATTGAGATAGCATTCACTTTAGACGAATGCTATTTCTTCTTTATAAAATAACTATATAAATAGTTGCAATACAGGTATAAATTATATACTTTTAGCACCTAATAAATATATGGAGAGGTGGGATTATATCAGATAAAATTGATTTATATTGGAGATGGGATGGTTTATGGGCGGAATATATTCAAAAAAAGAAGTTGGCGATAGGCTGAGGGATATAAGGCGTGGGATGAATTTAACTCAGGAGCAGTTTGCTGAAATGCTTGATATCTCGACACAATTATATAAGAAGATGGAAAGCGGGGAAAACAATGTTTCGCTCAGTACATTGCAAAAGATGAAAACAAAACTAAACTTTTCGACGGATTATCTGCTGTTTGGGGAAAAGGAAGAATTTATAGAAGTATGGAATAGAACATTAGCACTACATGATATGGAGAAAGAACTTCTTTTGTTGAAATTATTTTGCGAAGTCTCAATGAACGGTAATCACATGGAATCAAAAGAAACGGCAGATAAGTACAATCTGATTTTTCAAAAGATAAAGGAGTCGTTGATAGACTGGGATAAAAATGGAAAAGAAAGTCCTGATACTGGAAGATAATGACAAGACCGCAGCATTGATCAGTCAACTGTTGCAAGAGTGCGGCAGTTCTGTGAAGATTTATATTGAAAAAGATATAGAGCGTGCATACGCGCTAGTCATGCAGAATAGAATTCATCTTTTTATTATAGATATTATTCTCGACATTTCGCGGCCGGGTGATACATCCGGAATCAGGTTTATAGAATCCGTACGGAGCATAGCAAAATATAAATATACGCCGGTTATATTTATCACATCGTTACAGGATCCGGAAATATATGCTTATCGGGAACTGCATTGTTACGGATACATAGAAAAGCCGTTTGCGGTGGAACAGGTTAAGAAACTGCTGACCGAGGCGCTGAATTGTAACATAGCCGGGCAGGATGACTGTGTACTGCATTTCAGAAAAGACGGAATCTTATATCCGATACAATGCAACGAAATAATTTATGCACAGAGCACCAATCATACGATATGTTTCTATTTGACAAATGGGACAGAATTTAAGATATCATACAAAACATGTAAGCAGATATTGGAGGAGGCGGAATGTGACGACTTGATTCAATGTAACCGGGGAGCAATAGTGAATCGAAAATATATCAGTAATATTGATATAGCCAATGGTGTAATCACTCTTCGGGGAAATATCAAAGTAGATATCGGAATAAAGTATAGAACGAAATTTATAGAGGCATTACAATGGTAAGAGCAATTTATCTTCTGTTTGAAATATTGGCTATCATTGTATGCCTCTTTTGGTTATTTGGGAAAAAGTTAAAGATTACGCGCAGGATGGTATGCGTGATTATGATTCATATAGGGGTGTTTATTGTAAGTGATTGTATTGGATATAACAGTCTATTTTCCATTATTGTATACATAGTGATTGCTGGATATGCTGGAATAGAGTTCAAGAGAGCATTATATGAGATACTGATTAGAGTTGCAGTTATGATATTACTGTGTGCGGGAATTCAGATGGCATCAGTCTTTTTGATGGAAAATTTGAGCAGGGGCATATCTGGAACAGAATTAGGCAACTTGTATGTAAATCTTATTACAGTCCTTATTTTCTATATTCTATATAAAAAGATTAATATTCAAGGGGTAGTAACATATATTAAGGGAGAACAGAGAAAAGCAAAAATTTTGCTTACAGGAGTTTTTTGTATTGCAGTTTCCTATATTTTGAATGCAAAAAGGAATGCTGGAGTTTTGGTAATAGATTATTTGCTATTTTTTATGATGGCAATTATTATTGTGTTTCTCATTGGAGCTTGGGAAAAGTACCGGATACAAGTACAAGAGAAAAAGATTGAGATTGAGGTGCATGAGATTTATGCAGATTCTTATAAGAATCTTATTGATGAAATACGGGTGCGCCAGCATGAGTTTGATAATCATTTGCAGACAATTATTAACCAGCGGTACACCTGTCACACTTATGAGGAGCTGGTGAGGGCGCAAAGTGAGTATATTTGTGTTCTGTCCTCAGATAATAGATACAATAAGTTGCTGCAGCAGGGTAATTACGTATATATCGGATTCCTGTATGGAAAACTGGTAAGTCTTGAACAACAGGGAATAACCATTGACTATAGAATAAATATCGCATCGCTAAAGAGTGGTATGCCTGTCTATAAGATGATTGAGATTACTAATGATCTACTCAATAATGCGTGTGAGGCTTTAATTTTACCAGTATGTATCCCGGAACCGATATGTTTGTGGCTTGATGAGTCAGAGAATGGGATAACTCTGGAAGTGAGGAATATCGGAGTACCCTTGAGCATGGATATGATTGGGGAATGTTTTAAAAAGGGATACAGTAAGAAGGGAAACGGAAGAGGATTAGGTTTATACAATGTAAAGCGAATCGCGGAACAATACAGCGCATTGATTGAATGCAGAAATGTGATGATGAATCAGAGAAACTGGATTTCTTTTATGATAAAAATACAAAAGCCACCCAATGGTTAGGAAGGCTTTCGTACATGGTTATGATTTTTCGGTTGGTTTGGCAGGATAAGGATAATCGCCAAATAAAATTGCACTTGGATGTACAATGTTTACCCATGTGCCAAGACCGATACAGCAACACAGAAAACTCCTCAAACTCATCATCTCACCTCCTCACTATAATTTTTGCAGCGATTAGCTGGCTTGTCTGTAATATAATTATCCAGCTGCCGACAGTGAAAAAGATGCTGTCAAACATGCAGAACAGGATCAAATGCATAGAAATAACGATAAGAGACTGGGCGACCAGTCTTTTTTTCATGCTTCCTTCCGGTGGTGTGCGGAAGACGGAAGCTACAGGACCGATCAGATAAATTGCAATCATACATCCTATGATAAGAGCAGCGAGTACAATCTTAGGAAGATGTAACTGCGGCAGCAGGCTTATCGACAGACAAAAGAAGACGAATGAGGCAAAGAAACAGCCCCAGTAAGTCTTAGCGTGTAAACCGCCTGTGGAAAGCCGTAAGATGCTTAACAATGCCATTGCATATAAATACATGGCAAGATGACGGTGGTAAATAAATCCAATGATCACAAATTTACTCAGCTCTGAAAACAATATTGTGAAAGTGTATTTAAGCTGTGCAATCTGATAATCTGTGAAACCGTATCTTTTCTGTATAAGTGCAAACATAGTTATCTTTCTCCGCTCTGACTTAACTCCAACCTGATCCGGCTTATAACTCCATGATTTGGTCTGTGGACAAACAGCACTCGGATCAATCACTACATGGGCTAAGAATATACCGGATTTTTCTCTGGATAAGAAAAATAACGTGAAATATGCAAAAAGTAACGTTAGTGCGGGGTAAGAAGCGTAAAACAGGGGAAATTAGACTAAAATTGTAAATTCACGTCGTTTATTCATGAATTCACGCTAAAAACAAAGGGAAGAAGACATAGCGCGCTATGATTGATTAACAAAATGTGGAAATTTCATGAACTATAGTTCCTAGTCGATTTATGTAGAAATATATCATAATTACAGAATAGGTGGTGGAGTTCTATAGAGAATAAAGATATAGGCGAGAGAATTGCATATTTGCGGGTAGTAAATCACTACACGAGAGAAGCATTTGCAGAACTTGTAGGCATATCACCTAAATTCCTATATGAAATCGAAACTGGAAGAAAGGGATTTTCAGCCAGTACTTTATATAAGATTGCGTCAACGCTGGGAGTGAGCTGTGATTATATCATGACGGGAAGCGCAAAGGGCAATAGAATCGATCAGGGCATTATGGAATTGTTCGACGAAAGTCAGTTGAAAAGGATCGAGAATATATTGCAGTTGATACATGATATTGCGGCGGATGATACATGACGATCCTAATAGACTACAGAGTTGCATGAGTGGAGAAAAAGCATGGCTATAAACAAGAGTAAGAAAATATTATGTGCAGTGAGCATTGTGCTGGTTTTATGTAGTATGGCAGGTATTTCCAGCCGGGCAGAAGAAGCGGTCATGGCAAAAGAGGATTTGAATATTGTTTTTGCGGTGGATCATAGCGGCTCCATGAATGAACAGGATGCACAGCGGATGATATCGCAGGTATTACAGATATTTACGGATACCATGCACGGAGAAAATGTCCGCATCGGCTATCTTGCCTATAATGACACCATCATTGCACAGAATGCACCTGTACCTGTACAGCAGGAGAGTCGGCGGGAGGCATTAAAAGAGACAATAAACAGTACTGTCAATAAGGGAGAGACGGATATAGGACTTGGCCTGCGGGAAGCTTATCATCTGATGGACGGATGTACCGGAAGAAAAATGGTAGTGCTGATATCGGACGGTGAAACAGATTTGGAGCGATCTGATACTGGAAGAACCGAACAGGATTCGGAGCAGGACATTGAAGAGACGGTATCGCTCTGCAAAGAAGAGGGAACCCCTATTATCACGGTGGCATTTGGCAGAGAGTATGAAGGAGAAGAGTCGGAATTAAGGGCTATCTCTGAGCAGACCGGAGGCGAAAGCTATGAAGCGGACAAGCCGGAGGAATTGCTTTCGATTCTGTATGATTTGTTTCACACAGATTTTAGTTATTCTGTCAGGGAAATAAGTGACAGCATATATGATGGCGGCAGCCAGCGGATCAACTGTGGAGTAGGTGATACAGCATATGATGAATTATCAGTACTGCTGTTTTCAGATCGGGAGATTAGAAGTGCAGTAATTGTACGAAACGGAAATGAGACTCAGCCCCGGATCATGAGAAACTATGCTGTGGCAGAATTCCTAAATGCCGGTGAGGACGAAGAACTTACGGTTGAGTTTGAGACGGAACAGAAACAAAGGGTATCCGTTTTTCTCATAGGACGAAGAAATATAATGCCCGTGATTAAATGGAACGACGGCATTTATAAGAATAGGGAAGCGGAGTTCGAGATTTGCTTTCAGGATGAAAGCGGACGATGGGTAGAGAGCCCTATAGCTTATGATACGCTCCGGTGGCAGGCGGATTTCCGGAATATAGAGGAAGATATATCGATACCTGTCGAGCTGGAGACAACGCAGACAGGACTTCAGGGACATGTAACATTCGGAAGTTCGGGAAGATACCGTCTATATCTGAATACAGGAAGAAATTCAGAGAGTACATACGAAATTTCGGAGATACATGTACTGAATACTTTGCCGGACAGCAAAGATATGAACCGAATTGAAATGCATACGCTGACGGGTGAATTAATGTTTGATTTGACAGAGTATTTTGCAGACGCAGACGGTGATGCACTTAGCTTTGAACTTCAAGAGCTGCCACAGGAAGTAGTGTCGGCGAGCGTGGAAGGCCACTATCTTCATATCAATCCACAGGGGAGAGGGACAGGAGACATCGTGCTGCTTGTTTCCGACGGAGAAGGAAGTCTGATGGGGCGTCTTACCGTGCGGGTAAGATCATGGATGGAGATTTATCCGGCAGTTCCGCTTCTTGTGATATGTCTGCTGCTTTTTGCTCTCTTTAAAATATATCGTCGAAAAAAGAAAGTTGTAATTGTTCCGGAGACGGTGGAGGAGAAGAACAGATGTTATTTCACTGGCAGGATTAACGTGTACTTCACACTTCTCCCTAATGGTATGGAGGAGATTCCACCTTTGACGTTCACACTGCACCCAATCAGGGAAGGCAGGATTGTAGTCGGAGATATGCTTAAGAATTACGCGGAGCTTTCGGCGCTTCTGGAACTGGACCGCATGTTTCTGTATCCGGCAGATAACAGAAAAATCATTTTCTATCATAATTCAAGGGCATCTGTTATGGTAGGAAATTCTATCGTGTGCCGCAGGATGCAGTATGCACTTGCCTATGGCAGTGTGATCTATGCCACATCGCAGGATGGGGAGTGTGAGATGGAGATGCACTATGTATCTGCAAACTGATAGATGTGTCAAAGAAGAAGCCGGAAGATTTACAACATAAATTTTACAAAGCGAAGAAAGCGAGGAACAGGGAATGGACGTAATCACACAGACAAACAGGACGATTTTGTTTGAAGAGATCAACCCGGAAAAGAACGACTTATTAACATTGATTGGAGATGTGAAGGGCAGAAGCAGCCTAGACGATGACAAGGTGAAGGAAATCAATGAGAATCTGCTTGTGAGCAGTTTCGATGAATTTCTGGACAAGTTTGCTCCGGTAGTATATTCATTTTTCAATGCGAACAACCAGAAGGTGATGTACAGTCTGAAAAAACCGGAAAATATACCGGAGAACTGCATCACGGAAATACCGTTGAATATGGACAATGATTTCTTGAAGATGCTTCTTACATTAATCAGCACTAAAGGAGCAATGGGAATCGCTAACGTAGATTTCAAGTTTGACAAGATACTGGATATGATTTCGCCTAAGAAGATCATGGACGATATCAGACAGTCCAGAAAAGAAATACAGTATGTATACGGACAGTATGAAGCGTTGGATGACGGTGACCCCAAGAAGCTGGATGTGGGTGATAAGCTGAATTACATGTTTGAACAGGCGAGTCAGAACTACAACAATGTCATGGCAATGCTGCCGCTTGCCATTGAGGATATTAAGACACGGCTGTTAATGGGTGATATGGAGAATACGGAGGGTGGACAGAACTTTAAAGCCGGACTGCTCAGCATGGGTAATGATGGAGAACTGAAGATTCTGGAAGTCAGCAAGGAAGAGAACACACAGCTTGCAGTAGTGGATGACAGTGCTAATACGGGGCTGATTGCGGCTTTTCAGGAAGACTATGACGCTCTGAACGAGAACCGCTCCGAATATGTGCGTGATCTGGTGGTGAGAACTTTCTGTCCTCTGACATCCACTATGGAGAGCGAGGTGGATCTGCAAAGAGAGATAGCAAATTATAACAATTATCTGGACTTTTATAAGCAGACGAAGGATGACTTTGTTAAAGTAGTAAAGCCTTTGATCGAGAAGATGCTTGGAGTCAAAACGTTTTTTGACCAGTATAAAGTGAAGGAAAATGGCATGCGGCCGACTCTTTTGGTAACGAATACGAGACTGGAACAACAAGTCAAAGCACATAACCTGCCCCGTCTCGTGACATATCTGAATACTGTAAATGACAAGAATGAGTTTGATAATACCATATGGTTTGCAATCGTGCCCAATCTGGAGCTGGAGCAGAGTAAGGGGATGAAACTGCAGAGGATTCGTTTTGCAGGAAATGAGAAGGTAGAGAAGACCGATCAAAATACGATGGAAAGCCTTGCAAACCTGATGAATGCGATCTATCCGTATAAAGTGACGACATTTTTTAGTTTTCAAGCGGGTGAGGAAACGACATTCAGCGAGATGGCTTCATCCGGCGTAGAGAAATATAAAGATAAATGCGGCATGTTAATGAAACGGGAATACAGCGAGTATGTAGTGCCTTGTATTCCGAATGTGACAGTGATTCCTAAAGATAAGTCGGGGCTGATTCTGGATAAAAAGATGGTTCTTAGTGAGGAGGGCGGAGCGGCTCTTTCCAAGGAAAAAGAAGACATCATGAAACTTTGGATTGAAGGCGTATATATCGGTGCAGCATATGTGGCAGCAGGACTCGTGGCGGCATGGCAGTGCCCTGAGTATCTTAAAGAGCGTTTTCCGAAGACAAACAGAAGCTATCCGGGGGTTCGGTTTGACATCGAAGCAGGTAATCATGCCCTGTGCGCTACCACGACGATGACGAAAGAGATATCCGGTTTTACCAATACGATCAAGAATGCCATTAACAGCAGCGGATTTGGATTTGTATTTTCTTCGGAGAATGCACAGCACAAGGGCAAGGATATACGAAGCATTATGGTGTATAAAGCAAGAAACCTGCTGATGAATGAGAATGAGTTTGAACCTATCTACAAAACATTGGTCAGCACTTATATTGAACGAATCCTGCGTTTTTCCAGTAATGATTTCAAGAAGGACAATATCTTAAGCTTTTTCAGTAACAACCCTGACAGCCAGAAGAGCAGATGGGGTGCGGATAGAGAGTATGTCAATTCTATCTTACAGGAAGGCGATGAACTGTCTTATGAGGTTGATGATAAGGCGGGCATCTGTAATATATTGATTACCTTTAACAACAACACGAAGAATCTGAAGGTGGAGATGAGCAGGAAGACAAGTTAATTCCAGAACACAATAAAAGGAGGAAAAAAACATGGGATTAAGATTGAAGATTGAGGGAAATGAGAGCATCCAGCTGAATGAGACGATCGTTACCGGAGTGAAGTACGGCGCGGATATTCCGAAGGATTCCAACGCGCGTTCTACAGACCTCGGATCCACGATCAAGATCACCGGCAAAATTCTCGCGGCAGTAGGCGGGGAGGCAGCTGACGATACGATGAAGATGGCAAAATGGGCGCTCGTACCGGCTGAGAGTGCAGACTGCTACAGAAGGCTGGAAATTGATGTGGTAAATGCATCTCAGGTAGTCAGACAGGTTAAACTTCCCAACGCGTTTGTAATCGGTTATGAGGAAGATTTTGCAGACGAGAGCGGTGTGGGAACATTTACCCTGCTTGTTAAGCAGAAGAAGGATAAGATGGTAGAACTCGCATTTGAGGGCGGATTTGCAGGAGAGTAGAAAGGAGATAAGTTATGGGATTCAGATTAAAAGTTGAGGGCGGAGCAGCAATTGAGTTAAAGGAGCAGAGCATTATGTCTGTTAAATTCAGAACAGATATCCCGCAGGATTCCAATGCGCGTTCTACGGATCTGGGCTCTACCGTGGAAATCACAGGAAAAATATTGACGGCAGTGGACGGAGAGCCGTTTGATGCGACAAAGGAAATCGGCAAATGGGCACTCGTACCTGCGGAGAAAGCAGACTGCTACAGAAAAGTTACGATTGAGGTGATTGCCGCATCACAGGAGGTAAGGAAGTATACCTATCCCAATGCTTTCGTTGTGGATTACAGAGAAGATTACGGCGATGAAGCAGGTGTGGGTACATTCTATCTTATGATCAAGCAGAAAAAAGATAAAATGGCGAATATTACAGTAGAAGGCGGATACGCCGTATAGGATTTGTGAATAGATCTTCGGCGCGGGTTACATCCCGCGCCATAGATTTATTGCTATGGTGTTGGGAGGCATTATGGATTATTACAGAATACTGAATGTCAATCAGAATGCCACACAGGAAGAGATTAAGAAGGCATATCGCAGTTTATCGAGAAAATACCACCCTGATAATGCAGGAGAGCAGGCACGGGCACAGTTTGACCGGGTGCAGGAAGCATATGCCGTATTAGGGGACGAGGAGAAACGGACAGCTTATGATGAGCGGCAAGCCGGTGGAAACGGTGATCGGTCAGCCGGAGAGGATTCCCATGCCGGAGGCAGAGGGCAGTCCAATAAACAGGATAATGATTACAAGGATCTGGCAGCATTCTATTCAGGAGCATACAAAGCCAGCTTTGATAAATTTTTCGGAGCAGGAATGAAGAAACAGGCGGGACAGGATACCGCTGCCGGACCGGTAAATACAGATAAATTATTTGAATCATACTTTAAATTCAGGTAACAGGAGAGACCGGGATGTGGAAAAAGATAACAGATTCAGGAATCGTGATATGTGCCACAGGACTTGCAATCTACACGGCAGTATGGCTGGAAAGCATATGGAGATGGCTGCTGTTTGTGGTTCTTATGGTGGCGGCAATTATTGCATTGAACGATTTAATTGATCAGTTTATTCCCCATAAGCGGGAGAAGAAATATGGGCGACAGGAGGAAACAGACAGAAGTATCCGGGAACTGATACTTCTTGACGAAAATGAAAAACCGGTCAAAGCGTGGGATCTGGCGGGAAAAGTTTCGCTGCTGATCGGCAGGGATAATCCACAGGAGCCGGTGGATGTGGATCTGGAAGAATGCGAGTACAGCGCATTGATTGATGAACAGCATGCGGTGTTGAATTATTGTATGGATGCGTGGTATGTGGAAGATTTAAATTCATTAAACGGTATCCGTGTCCGCAAGATATCTGATGGGTTGTGCTACCGGGTGATGAAGAACAGACCGTGCCGGTTGGAGCCGGGAGATCTGTTATTTATCGCTAATACCAAGCTTTTGATTACCTGAAAGGAGTAGATACACTATGAGTTTGATGAGATGTCCCAACGGACATATGTTCAGTACAAGAAAACACGGCAGTATATGTCCTTACTGTAACATGGAAACTGCTGTAGCGGAGGAAGCCAAGGCACCGGAAGGATTTGAGACGCCGATGGAACTTCTGGAAGAGGAAGTACCGCCGGTCTGTGGATGGCTGGTGTGTATCGAAGGTGCACGGATCGGCAGGGATTATAAGATCAAAGACGGCAAGAATTTCGTAGGCAGGGGAGACGATATGGATATCCAGATACTTGGTGACAATGAGATATCCAGAAGAAACCACACGATTATCGTTTTTGACGCAAAGAAAAAAAATACGGTCATACTACCCGGAGACGCGGCAGGAATCGCTTATTTGAATCAGGAGGCAGTCTATGTCCCTACTGAGCTTATGCCATATGACACGATAGAACTTGGAAGGAGCAAATTTGTATTTGTGCCTTTCTGCGGTGAACATTTTGAATGGAATGATGTGAAGAAATGATAGTACGGATAACCCTGTTTATGTTGATATTGTGCTGTGCAGTGAGAGGAATTATACAGCTTTGCTATAATCGTCCGGTATTTGATGCAAAAGACGGCATGGCACAGACTACGGGCAACAAAGAAATACAGGCAGATGCAATGGACATTATGATTACCGAAGCTGGGAAGCTGGCTGTTCTTGCGGACGGCATCGGAAGGGAAAACACAGGCAAAGTGTGTGCGGCTCTGGCAGTCAAAGAATTTATGGATGCATTTTCTTTCTATAGAACGCTGCATAATCCGGAGTATTTTTTTGAACGGACGATGTACGGTCTCCACAGAAGTATGCAGAAGGTTTTGGAAGAGCGGCAGGGAGGAGCCAGTGTCGGAGTGGTGTTTCTGGCGGAGGAAAAGCTGTATTATGCCATGGCGGGACAGGTAAGGGTCGCGCTGTTACGTGGGGGAGAGTTGATTCCGCTGTGTGACGGACAGACGATCGGAGTGCTGGCACAGCGGGCGTATCAGGAGGGAAAACTGGGACGGCAGGAAACCATATGGTCTCTGGGTGACAAAGATTTGTGGAATTATGTAGGAAAAGACGGATTCTGTCAGATGGAACTGTGCGAAGTGCCGGTACAGCTTAAGAAGGGGGATCTTGTAGTCCTGATGACCAAGGGCATCTATGAGGAGGCCGCTTATGCGGAAATAGAGAGAGTACTTACAAACGAAATGCTGACCGCGCAGAGTAAGGCAGACAGAATCGTACAGTGTGCGGACAGATCCCCGGCACAGGATAAGGACAATGGAAGCATTATGGTGCTTTTGACGGATGGAGCAATGAGATGAGAAGAGAGAATGCAGGGTTTCGGACGGCATTTGTGTCAGAAGAAGGGACAAAGCTGCTTAACCGGGACTATTTCGCATATGTGGAGTTGGATGACTATGCCTGTTATGTAACAGCAGACAGTCTGGACGACGAGAAAGAAATAAACAGTGCAAAGATCGTCGTAGAGTGCATTTTAAGGGAATTCACGGAACATCCTTCCATGAATTCCTTTTCCCTAAAAACATATGTCAGGCGGGCGCATAAAGAACTATTAGGAAACAGACAGGGGATGAGACTGCGCGCCGGTGTGGCGATGATAGTGACCAACTATGTGAAGTGCAGATATATTACGGTCGGAAACAGCAGATTTGCATTGTTTCGCAATGACCGGATCATGTATGAAAGCAAGGATCAGTCGCTGACGGAGAATCTGGTGGAACGGGAGGAGATTCCGCGGGATAAGGCGGCAGTCCATGAAGAGCGCAATAATCTGTATTCCTATCTTGGGCAAAACAGCGGCAGAGTACAGATACAGGTGTCGCGCAAGAGAAAACTTGCAAACGGAGATGTTTTTCTGCTTTATACCAGAGGGATATGGGAGAACTGCGATAACGCTGAACTGCTGGATGCCATCAAAGATGTGAGTACACCACAGGAATCGGCGGACAATGTAGAAGAGCTGATTCTCGGAAGGCAGAAGTCGGAAATTGACAACTACACACTGGCAGTTACCTTTGTGGACAAAGTATATCTGAATCCCAAGAAACGCTGGACAGTAAAGAAGGTGCTGGCAATTGTGATTCCGGTGGTTATTGTACTGTTAGTGATCGGCATCACGCTATTTGTACGTTACCGTATCCGTTCCGGCAGGGAGAGCGAAATGGAGCAGCATATTGAGAGCGCCGGACAATATATTGCATACGATAATTATGAGAAAGCAGCTGACGAGTACAGGCAGTCTTTTGAGCTGGCGAAGAAACTGAAGGATAAAGAGAAGCAGGAAGAAATGGAGAGCTGCCGGCTGTTAGCGGAACAGATACTGCATGCAGACCAGATAATGGAGGACGGCGATTATAACAAGGCACTGGAATTATATGAGCAGGCTTTGGAGCTTTCCGGATTAAACGGCGGGATCGGAGCCGGGCATATCAGGGAGCAGATGGACAAGATCGGGCAATATCAGGAACTGTATGAACTGTTAGAATCGGCGGAGGGCAAAGAAGAATACGGTGACTATGCGGGTGCAATAGAGTTGTATAAAGAGGCGAAGTCGGTCGCTTCCGCACTGTATGATCAGGATGTCAGGACAGAAGCGCTTACCAAGCAGCGGGAAGCGGAGGAAGCTCTAGAGAAACTGCGGCAGGAACAGATGGCGGAACTGGAAGAAAAGGTTCAGAAAGCCATAGAGGATGAGAAAGTGGCACAGGAACTGGCGGATCAGAGCCTGATGAATGATAAGAAGAATGCGCTGGAATTGGAGAGCAAAGGAAATGAACTGATGAATAAAGAAGACTATGTCAGCGCAATTCCTTATTTTGAAACGGCTAAGAGTATGTATGAGAATCTGGGCATGGTTGAGCGTGCAGGAGTGCTCGAAGAACAGATAGAAGCCTGCGGGAAACTTGCCGAGGAGGCAAAACGCAAAGCCGAGGAAGAAGCAGCCAGACAGGCAGCAGAAGAGGCAGACCAGAAAGCGAGCGAGAATAAGGCGGTAGAGGATGCGCAGAAAGCGGCACAGGAGGCTAAGCAGGCGATACAGGATATGAAAGACGCCGAGAAAGATAAGGCATTGGAGGATGCACAGAAAGCAGCTGAGGAAGCCAAGAAAGCGGCGCAGGAAGCCGAGGAGGCAAGGAAAGCGGCTGAGGAAGCTAAGAAGGCGGCAGAGGAGAGCGTGAAAGAAACAGAAGATCAGGATCAAAACGATCAGGACAAAGACGACAGTCAAGAAGAAGGTGGCACAAATGGGATACACCTATAGATTATCCAAAGAAACGGGAGAACAAACGGAAGACAGGGCGGCGTACCGTCTGGACAGTCTGAACGGGATGACGACTTATCAGCTTCGCGAGATCTGCAGAAATGAGCGGCTGGTTGTTCCGATGGGGAGCAGGATGGAGAGAGAAGAACTGATCCGATTTATCATGCGCTACCGGGGCATTCGTGAGTACCGCCACATCACAGATTATGCGGAAGGCGGAATGGAACGGCTTCAGGCATTTGTGGACAAAGTGGAACTGCGGGAAGATCAAAGTGCGGCGCTTACCCTTCCGGCACATCTGGTCATTTATGAAGACGAAGGGATTGCGCTGACAGATCACTATGAAGTATCGGGAAATTTCTCTGTGTATGAGGGCAATCTGTTATTGGTAGATGAAAAATATCAGGTCTATACATGCCTGTACTTAAAACAGGGAGAAGGACAGAATTTTTACTTATTAAAAGGCAAAAGCGTTCCGGTGCTAAAGACGGGCAGCCATAAGTTCTTTCTGCTCTATTTTCAGAGAGAGGAACTGTCGGAGCTTATATATGAGATTTATCACGGCAGACAGACCAGCATCCCGAAACAGGCGGTATGTATAAGGACCCCTCTTCTGGCGGTGGATATACGGCAGCCGGAAAAGACAGCGCTGCCGCTTATCATAGATTTCGGAAGCTCCAATACGACAATGGGGAAGTACGATGATGATGGAAGCGTAAGGACCGTCAGGGTAGCGGACACGGAGGGAGAGCAGTATCGGGAGAGTGAACTGATTCCAAGTGTAATCGGTGTGGCGGGAATAGAAGATGGCAAACCGGTCTATCGTTTCGGATTTGAGGCGAGACGGCTGGAAGTCATGGCGTATCACGATGAAGACTGTCCTGTGTTCTATGATATTAAGCGCTGGGTCAGCGCACCGGAACGGGAGCAGGAAGTAATCACCACAGAAGGAATCAAGATAAGGATTTGCCGCAGAGAGATGCTTACCGCGTTTGTAACTTACTTGATCGATACGGCACAGCAGCAGTTTAAGTGCAAGTTTGAACAAATACAGCTTCTTGCACCGGTCAGACAGAAGGAGCGTTTCGAGGAATTATTCCGGGAGCTTCTTCCGGATTACCGGGTGGAATGCGCGCTGGATGAAGGAATGGCTGTACTCTTTCACAGTATCAATGAACTGATACAGTCGGGAAGATATGCAGACGGCATGTGGTATCAGGCGCTCATCATGGACTGCGGAGGAGGAACTACGGATCTGACAGCCGGAAGGTTCTGTATCCATAACAACAGGATTTCCTATGAAGTGGATTTAGAGACCGGATACGAAAACGGCAATACAAATTTCGGGGGAAACAATCTGACATTCCGGATTATGCAGTTGTTGAAACTAAAAATTCTGGAAGTATTAGGGGACACCGGATTTCGATTTGAACCGGAACTCTCCGTGGGGGATGTAAACCCCGGTGTACAGTTAGACCGGATGTATGAAGAGGCGGAGAAGAGGCTGCCGACCCGTTTTGCAGAGTACGAATTAAAGGGCAGAGAAGAATATTTCAGGGTAAAGAATAACTATTACTATCTGTTCGGCATAGCGGAAACGATCAAAGAACGCTTTTTTGGTAAAAAGCTCCGGTATGAACTGAGGGCAGGCTGTAATGAGGAGGTCCCGATAGACAAGTGGCGGATTTCTTTGAGGGAGAACGGAAGGCTGGTATCCTGCAGAAAAGATTTCTCAACACTGTTTTATCTGTATGAAATCGAGAACTTGCTGCGGGTCGATATCTATGAACTGATGACACGTTTCTTGGAAAAGCCCTTTATCAACGGAGAGCTGGCGGAGTACGGAATGCTTAAGCTGACAGGGCAGTCCTGTAAATCCCGTCTGTTTACGGAAGCGCTCAAGGAGTTTGTACCGGGGCGGCTGATCAGGAATGAAAGGGATTCGGAGCATGAGAGCGAGCTTAAAATGTGCTGTCTGGAAGGTGCAATCAGCTACTTTAAGAATCTGAAATTAGGATATATGAAGATCAATCAGAAATACAGAGTCAATGCTCTTCCGTATGAAGTGACGGCATATACCCATGAGAACAGAGATAAGATATTGATTCACAGTCTGCGTAAAGAACAAGACATTGGATATATATCCCGCTTTAAGATCGGGGAACAACTGGATTTATATCTGCGTGATGAGACCGGACAGAAACTGAAAGTATACCACTTTAATTATGATGTCGCTTCATTCATTCATGTGACACAGGAGAATTTCAACGAACAGTATACAGGCACTGTCATTCAGGAGCAGACAGATATTATCGTGGAGGGAGAGATCAAGTTCTTTGTCTGGCCGGCAAGAGACAGATGGGGCTTTATGGTGCTTCCGGTACTGCGTGAGAACGAACTGCTCAAACGTGGGGAGGAAACCTTCTTTGCGTTCGAGGATGATACATGGGAGGAAAATTTCTTTGACGGAAGGAAATAGCTTATGTCAGATATGGAAGAAATGATTAAGAAAGAGATCAGCCGGATAAGTGGTCTTAAAGAGCGGGTCGTATTTAAGGATATCATTGAGCAGCTGTTTCTGTCGCTGTATGAGACCAATCAGGAGATGTATCACGAATTGGAGAGCCGCGTTATGGATGATCTGATCTTCGATATTAACCGATATCAAATCACCATGGGAATCATAGAAAGAGAATATATGGACCCGTCGCATCATCTGTTGTCGCCCATGCGAGAGGAAGACATATGCGCTCCAAAGCCGGAGAAAGCGGAGATTCTGGTACAGCTTCGGGAGAGCGGGCGCTGTCTGGTCAAGACCTATTTCATGGAATATGACTATCTGGGGATAGAGAAACTGCTTGCAAGAAAAAGAATTGGCGGCAGAATATGGACAGACACAGGCAGCTATCCGGCAGAATTTGAGGTGTGCAGGAAGGAGGAGTATCTCAGGGAAATCAGCCGTCTGTATGAAGTGTTTGTCAGTAACGGTGTCCCGTGGCAGACGGTGAATGTTCCGTATCTGTATAAATTTATTGATGTGTATCTGACACAAATTCCGGAAGAAGCAGTATCGGATAAGACGATTACTAAGATTGAGCCTGATCTGGAAGAGTTTGCACAGTGGGCACGGGAGGATTTCGTTCCCATATGGAATATCAGAAAGTTGAGGATGGACAGTGTGGGATTTCCGGTGCCCTGCGAGGATCACAGAAGCTATGAACACACGATCTCTATCAGGGAATACGGGAATGAGCATGTGTACCTGATTGATGATGCTGCCCATATCCACAGTATACGCCAGAAGGAAAACAGGCTGATCATCATGGGAGAAGAGGCGGAGGCGCGCAAATGGAATGTTTATATGATACGAAACGGTCATAATCGCAGGTTTGACCGCTATACCTACCCGCTCATGACCAATCAGAGAAAAGACGAGTTTCTGGAAAGATTCGGGCGGCGTCAGGGAGCGCGCGTCAGGACAGAAGGAGAGCTGTCACGATTCATACAGGGCTATGGAATGGAAACGTACGTGGAGTATGAAGGGTATGAGATTCTGGATCGGGAGAATTGTGCAGAACCTTCGGAAACCTATTCCATGAACAGCTTTATTCTGGATGAAATCAGGGAGAATGAGTATAAGAAAAGACTGATTCTGCTGTTTAGAAAGAAAGGCGCACAGATTTTCCTGCTCAGGGATATCATGAGTTTTCTTGTGTCGGAAGTGCAGCTTATGTATGGAGAATATATGTGTGAGGGAAGGCTTATATGAATTATTTGTGGGAAGTACTGCTTCAGGCACAATCACAGGGGATGAAGAAAGAAAGCGTTAAGTTTTGCCCGGCACGCTCTTATAGTCCGTATATGGAACTGGCAGAAGAATATCTGAATATTACCAGACTGGAAGAACCTTGTACGGTGGAGGTTAATCCGAACTACCGGTTTCAGAAAGTATTCCAGACATTATTCCATCCTGATATAACAGATTATCCGGCACTGCGGATAGGGCTTTTCCAGCTGCTGTTTCATCAGCTGGGGGAAAATGATATCCGTGCGGGGATGACAAGAGAAGAATATTATAAAAAACTGCTCGGCTCAGCGTTTGCACGGGGCGATTACGGGACAGACAATGCGGAAGCATACGCGCTGTTCCAAGGGGAAGAGCGTCAAATACTGTTAGAAGGACTGCTGACTTTGTACCGGGAAGGCGACAGTATAGAGCTGTTCCGCCATGTGATGACGGCGTTGATTCCCAGATGCATTGTATATGGCAGTAATGACGATCCTTATGAGCTCTTAATCTATATCGGCAGGAGGAAGAGTGAAACATTGGAGCGGAAAGTACAGTTTGTCTTGAAACAGTTTATGAATATCCGCTATCAGGCGGAATTGTATTATGAATATCACTTCGGCATTATCGGGATGGAAGAGACGATGCATGTGGATGAGATAGCGATCTGTTAGGAGGAGAGAAGGTGTTTCGGTATGAATATCCGGTCTTTGAGCATAAGAACTTACTGAAAAAGAGCATGTTGGATGAACTGAGAGATTATCCCTTAAGCTTAAGCAGGATGTATTTTGAAGGGCATGGCGACGGTGTATTGGAAGGGTGCGGATTAAGCTGGGATAAGGAAGTACTCCATCTTCAACCGGGGTTAATCCATTACAGCGGCAATATCTACCGTATGGAAGAAGCCTGCTCGTTAGAATGTCCGGCAACGGATGAACTGACTTATCTTAAGGTACGGTTCGCAACGACGGACTATGAGAGAGGGCGAAAGGGTGGCTTGGGAGAAGTCCTGTTAAATAATATTCCGCCGGAGAACGGGGAGATGGAAATGGGAAGGTTCCGGTTACAGGCAGGTGCGAGACTCAGGACAACCTATGAGAATTTTGAAGATTACAGGACGGAATACGATACGGTCAACCGTATTCATGTGCCTTACATACATGCAGGCGGACCGGGATTATGGCCACAGCTTCTTAAGGTATATGCATTGGAAATGTTAGAGACAGGAACAACAGATATCCATGACGTCAGCTTTGCCATGACGTTGTTAGGAACTGATGGGCATATAGCGCCAGAATGTGTCAGGTGGTATGTCAGAAGGGCAGGGAACACAGAGCCGGACAAAATATCCAATGCGGATTGCTACAGAGGGCTTCTGGATGTCCTTAGGAACCGTAAGAACGGAGGGACAGGATGGAAACAGCAGGATGGCGGCAGGAGACAGATGTTACTGTTGTAATGATAGAATCTGTTGGTGGAGGTTGCTAAATGAAATCGGAGAATATTTTTATCAGAATTGATGAAATACAGGTGTTATGTAATATTCAGGTAGGACAGATTAAAAGCCTTTCTATCAAAGAGCGAATGGCTTCCCACACAGTAGTAGAGGTGGTGGCGGAAATCGAAGCAGGAAGCATAAGTATTGCGGGTCAAGAGTTTAATGGTCAGCCTTTAGTAATAGTTGCAGTCAAGGATGGAGAAAGAAAAGTACTTTTTTCAGGGGTGATTGGTGAAATTTGTATTGATCGGGAATCGATTTATGAAACTATATTTATCAAAGCCCAATCCTTATCATGGCTTATGGATATGGAGAAAAAGAATAAGTCATATCAAGGAGATACTTCTATTTTAGAGCTGATTCAAAAGATTGGGAAAGATAATTCATTTTCATTAATATGTTCGGTACAAGATAAGAAAACAGAAGCGCCATTTATTCAATATAAGGAAACTGATTGGGAGTTTCTTGTAAGACTTTCTACGCATTTGAAGGTTCCGCTTTATGTTGCAGGTGGTTATGAAGGCAAAGGATTATGTCTGGGACTTCAGACACAAGAGGCTATTGAGGAATTAACCCCGTTATGTGAGAAGTGGTGTATGGATGTTGAACGAGTGAGAAAAGTAAACTTTGATATGAAAAAAGCTGTGTATTATGAGATGATGGGTGGACAAATACTTCATGTTGGACAATGTGTTCGATATAACAATAAAATTCTATGGCCTTTTGCGGTAGATATGGTTTTGTGGAATGGAATGCTGCATTGTACTTCTCAATTAGGAACAAACGATTACTATATTGTGCCAACTCGTTATAATCGTCACATTAAAGGTGCTGCATTGAAAGCAAAAGTTTTGAAAAGACAAAATGAGACAATCAGAGTTCATATGGATATTGATATAGAGCAGGATGTTAATAATGCTTATGACTATCCATGGTTTCCAGAGCATGGAAATATGGTTTATTGTATGCCGGAGGAAGGCAGTGAAATTCAGTTGTGGATTGCCGGAGAGGATGAGAGGCGGGCGGTAGGTATTGACTGTGTGCGGCAAGGCGGAGGAAACAGTGGAGAAGCTCAGATTCCTGCAAACCGTTGGTTTACAACAGACCATCATAAAAAACTAATTTTGCAGCCATCTGTAATGGAACTGTCTGGAGAGGAAGGACAGTCGAAGATATCGTTTAATGATAGTTCAGGTGACAGCATTATGACTCTGGGAAATATGTTGATTCAAGCGAAAGGCAAAGTGGTCGTGCAGGGAAACAAAGTCAATATGGCAGCGCCCAAAGAAATTACAGCTATTAAGAGGGAATTGGGTGAACCAGCAGTAGTCAACATCTGCCATAATCTGGATGCAATGGGTAAGCAGACAACATTCAACAATTTAGAGGAATTAAAGATAAACTCTGTTTCGGGAAAAGGCAGGAATCATAACGTACAGCAACAGTTATCGCAGGAAGCACGGGAAACGGAAAAAGAAAAAAGGAAGAAATTACAATTTGAAATGCAAAAGCTATTAGCACAGGAAAAGGAAAAAAGCAGTTTTGAACTGGGCAATTCCATTATAAATATTATTTCAGCCATCCCACAATGTGCAGAGCAAGATAGAATATCTCAGATTGCAATGGGATTTCGCCCGATCACGGGACGAATGAAAGGAGAGTAAGATGTCATCCTCAGTTATAAACGGAGCAATAGGCAAAAGTCCAATGAGTGATAAAATGAACCAACTGGCAGTAAAAGAAGTTGATATTAGAACATCGATACAGCTTGAACAGTGTATATGTCAAAGTAATTCCATAAAGTATCCGCTTAACCCAGTTTCTTTTCCGGAATGCAGAAAAGAGATAGGAAAGTACATTACAGAACTTAGAAGGGAGAAACAGGATAGGAATGATAATGTTTGAAGAACAGTTATCGGTGATAGTGCCGGATTCCTTTCATGAGATGGCACTGAATCGTGTAAACGATATGTATCCTTATGAAGAAAAGCCGCAAGTCATATTGGAGGATGAGAATAGGCATAGGTTTTGTACTTTTTCATTGTTTGAAGACCGTGAGCTGGTAGATACACAGACAGAGCATGCAATACAGCTTATTTTAGAGGTGGTATTAAGCCTATATCCTTCCGCACTGTTGGATGAAGCACAGGTAAGAAATTGCAAAGGAGGGGTATACGGATGGTTTTCTTATAAGAGCATGGGAAATAAAGGAGAGATATTTAATGTAATGTATATCTTTCCTCTAAACGGGTGCATGATGTTTGGTACTATGGGATGTGCTGTAGAGGATGAAGAGGGTAAAGAAGAATTAATGAATATGATGGATTCACTGCAGGCAGTTAGAAAAAAATTCTCCTATACTATAGCGGGAAGAAAGTCAGAGAACCATAAGATATGAGGAAAGAAGAATGAAAAAAGGAAAATTCGTTGACGAAAAAATAATATTGTTGAGAGAAGTCTGTCGTAACAGAGAGACGGATTATGATTTACTTACAGACGAAATTCCTATTCATAAAAAAAGAGTCCGTTTCCAGTGGTTCTCATTGTTTGATGGAGTGTATCGCATTTTATTGCCGGAAAATTTTATGCAGATGCCGGAACAGATTGCAAGAATCAGATATATAAGCAGTTATCGTCCACCTGTCATTTTATCCGGACCGAATTATGATGAGAATTTCGGCTTTCATCTCTTAAAGGAAGAAAACGAAGAACCGGATCAGTTAATTCGGAAAATGCAGGATAGTGTCTTGCGTCATGCTCCTGAGACGGTATTTTATGACAAAGGCTGCATTGGAGTACCGAAGATGTCTGGAAGATGGTTTGAATATAAAAACTTTACATTGGATGAAGAGACTTACAACATGCAGTTTATTATTCAATCAGAGTCTGATATGTTAGTCGGAACATTTAACTGCCGGATGCTTTTTTACGATGAGTGGAAACCATTGGTCTTAAAGTCATTAGAGCAGATAGAAATGACGGAAAGGGGACGAGGAACGAATGCAGGCAGATAAAATATATATTTCACATTTCAAATTCATTACACTTGAAAAACTGGAAATAGACCGTGTAATAGGTGACCATGCCACGGCGCGGTTACGCGGTAGTATTAAGGATCAGGATGTAGAGGACTATAGAAAACTGCTGTTAGAGAAGATATGGGTCGTAATTTCCGCTGAAAATGACAGCGGGGAGAAGTGTGTTCTTATGACGGGTATTATTGCGGGATTTTCATTAGAGAAACTCCAGCACATATACGCTCTCGAATTGGTATTAAAAAGTGGGACATATCTTATGGACGGAAGAGAGCATTTCCGTTCTTTCCAAGATGCATCTGTTACCTGTCAAGATGCGATGCAGATGATAACTGAATCTTATGGAGAAGCAGGAGTAATAGCAGAAGAAAGAGTGAAATCCACGGTAGATTTCTTGTTACAGTATAAGGAAACAGACTGGGAGTTTATTAAGAGGGTTTCGAGTCGTTTTGGGGTGGCAGTCACACCGGCAGTATCAAGAACAGGTGTATTCTATTATGTCGGCAAAACACAATATACATCTTATACGGTAGCAGAACCTGTTAATTGCCATACTGGTAAACATGTAGATGAATTTATGAAATATGGTGCAAATGGGATAGGGTCGCTCAGAGAGCAGGACTATATAGAATATCGTATATCGACAAAAGAAATCTATGATTTGTGGGATTTACTGACAGCTGGGAATCTGAGTGGTCATGTTTGCCGTATTCATAGTGAGTATTGTCATGGTGAACTAATACATAGTTATTCGTTGTGTCCGATAGAAGCGTTAAGAGTACAGCAGATCTTTAATGAATGCCAACAAGGATGTTCTTTTCAGGCGGAAGTGACAGCAGTTATGCAGGATAAGGTACAGGTTGCCTTGATTGGAGATGAGAACAACACTCAGAAGAATGTCAGATGGTTTCCATATTCTACCGGATATTCTTCGCCAGATGGTGCGGGATGGTATTGTATGCCGGAAATTGGGGATAGAGTACGATTACAGATACCGGATTGTATGGAAGAAGACGGATATGTGATCAGTTCGGTACACATGGAAACGGGGAATGAGCGTAAGATACCGGATTATAAGTCTTTCAGAACGAAATATGGAAAGGAGCTGCTCTTTACACCGGATAGTCTGGAATTGACAAATAATCAGGGAATGTCGGTCAAGATTGTGGATGGAGAAGGGATACAGATTATGAGTGATAAGAACATCTCCATCATAGCAGGAGGAAACATGACCATTTCCAGTCAAGACGATGCACTTATCGTTGCAGGAACGGAGAGTGTTGATATCAGACAAGGAAGTGCGGGTCTTCATATGGATGAGAATATTGTATTTAGTGGAGGAAAATTCAGAATACAGTGAAAGAGCGTAAGGAAAAAATCTTAGTAGTGGCAGAGATGCTGATGTCAGAAGTATTTGAGAAAAGCAGTTCAGAAGTAATACAGCATTGTGAAAAAAACGGCAGCAAAATAGTGGGCGGATTCCTAAAGGCTGTAGAAAATGCAGTAAGGGATGCTGCAAACAGTAAGAAGAAAAATAGTGATAATCAAATATATTACATACTCTTTTCCTATCTGCATAGTAGTATCTTTCTGCAAAGATACCTCATTCGCATAGATTTGATGGATACAGGTTTCTATAAAGAAGAGCCTTTGGCAACATCGTATTGGGATGCGGGGGATATCTACAATTCTTTTGAGGGGGATATAGAGAAAATCAGACAGATGATGGCAGAGAAGATCCCAAGACTCCGGAAATATGAAACAGATTATATCCGCTATGCGTATGCTCCGTACTATCATCATTTAGCAGGTGCGTTTATTAAAGAGATGGTAGGAGGTCTTCTGGAAAGTGCCGAAGAAACGCATCATGATGATAAAGATGAGAAACAGGCAAAAATACTTTTCGGAGAATATATGGGAGAAGCGGAAATTTTCTTGAATGTTGGGAGGAGAAGGATAAATGCGGTATTTCAGGATCTATGCGGATAAACGGAACATACAACCCTGCATTTTGAGTTTAAATTCAGTGATACAACCTAATATACAGCATCAGAATCAAATTTATGAAAATCTGGATAGAAGGAATTATCTGAATGTGCAATTGGAAGAGGAAATACCATTCATGGATATCATAAGCAGCCCGATTTTTATGGTATCTAAGGAATTTGCTAATTTGATAAGGATGTATTGTCCGGGGATAAAGTTTAAATACATGGTGCTATTTGATGAGAGAAATAGACGGGCAAGTTCCTATCAGATACCAGCACTGCCAATAATTGACTGTCTGGATGAGGATAGTGAAGTGAGCAGAGATGGGCATATGATAACAAAAGGCATACTTTGTGGATATAAAACAGGTGGTGTACCCATCTTTAGGCTGGAAGGGGCGGAGGGACGCTATATTATGGCAAACCTTGAATTTATTGAAAGTGCATACCGCCGTGAAGTCAGAGGTATGGGAATTGAGGAATTTGTGGTAAGATAAAGGAGGCGAGGAATATGGGGATATTTTCATGGCTGTCTGAGCTGTTCACAGAATCACCGCCGGAACCATTGGTGTTGGGTGCGGAACTCAAATGTCCATGTGGAACGTCACACAGCTATCTGTATCTGGAGACGGATGAGATAGATATCAATAATCTGCCGCAGGCAAATGTAGAAGACTGTAAAGCATTTTATAATATCAGTCCGTTTGGTACTTGTAGACGTTCAATAATGGGAGCATATGAATTTCCGTGTGAATGGTGTATGAATTTAGCGGAGCAGTGGGAAAATTCAGAGCCGCAGACAATGATGTCGAATGGGAAGGAAATTATTACTACGAAATCTACGCTTGTATGCCTTTCGAGTGGAAAAGAGATAAAACCGGTAACATCAGGGCAGGAAGGTACATTTGCAAAGCAGCTGATATTATATGCTGAAATGGAGCAGAAGTATCCGGGGTTATTAGAAATACTCATGGAACCATACGGCAGTCTGTATCTAAATGATGGTATGCTTGAAATGGCATTCCAATTTATGGAGGAGCAGATGGCACTCCATGATGGAGAATTGTCTCTTGAGTTAATACATGATGGAACAGATCCGGAATGGAAAGTGATCAAAGTGATATTGGAACGTCTGATACCGGACTGTAAAACATGGACATGTTATGATTTTCAACAAGCAATAAATGCTGGCGTATGGGCAGGGATGGATAAGATTGATGAGGAAACCAAAAAAGAAATATATGAAAGGAAACCAAAAGCAGATAGTCCTTCTGAAAGTTATGAATATATGATGATACTGGACTATGATAAACTGAAGCTATTGCAAGCAGGATGTTTGGCAAAGGAGGAAAAGATACAGACAAACGCCTTTGACCGGTGGCTTGAGGAGCACAGGGAGTTTACGAGTAAACTTGAAGACGGATTGACGCAAGCCATATGCGCGGCGCTTTTATGCAGTTCAATGGTGACAGTGACACCTTTGGAGGATCAATTTTTATTACCGGGGAGTACATCAGGTAATCTTATCCCGCAATCGGGCGCAGGTGGTGCTGGACTACCTGCGAATATTGGGAGTGGATATCAAGGATATCCAATCATAGGAGCAATCCCCGGACCGGTGCAGGGAGAACCAGCGCTACCAGAAGGGGTTGGAGGTGGAGGGGCGCAATATACTGGTGGTACAGCTTCAATTCCAGATAAAGCAAAAGCTATTGCGCAGCAAATAAAAAATAATAATGGTACGCCACCTAAAGGTTATAAAGGGGGAAAAGTGTATCAAAATAATCCTGTGAATGGAGGACAAAAACTCCCAGCGGGACAAAACTATAGAGAATATGATGTAAATCCATATATAAAAGGGCAGGGAAGAGGAGTAGAAAGAATCGTAATTGGAGATGATGGGTCGGTTTGGTATACTAATGATCATTATCGAACATTTCAAAGAATGGAGTGAAAAATGAAATATGTATGAAAACATGATTAGCGCACTGAGACAGAAGGGCATTGAGTTTGCAATAGGACTAAGTGATGAAGAATTTTATTGGATAGAACAGGAATATGCAATAGTCTTTCCGGAAGAACTAAAAAAAATTTACAAGGTGACGCTGCCAGTATCTAAAGGATTTTATAATTGGCGGGATAGGAGTAAGGAAAATGTGGCAAACATTAAAAGAGTTATGCAAGTACCTATCCAAGGTATAGTAGATAATATGGATGAAATCGATTGGAATGAGGAATGGGGAGAAGAGCCAAGTAGTTTAGAGAAAAGAAAAATAAAAATTGAAGATATGATGTTAAAGGCACCTAAACTTATTCCTATTTATTTACACCGTTATATGCCGGCGTTCAAATGTGAAAGACCGCCCATATTTTCTGTGTGCGGAACGGATATTATTTATTTTGCCAAGAACATTATTGATTATTTTCTTATTGAATTTGGATTGAAAGAAAATGAAGTCTTTATGAACAATGAAGTGAGCTATATTCCCTTTTGGTCAGATTTATTATAGTGAATTGGGTAATTTTTGGCTTGAGAAATTAGCATGAATTTATATCTGTAAATTTATTGTTATACTGAACACTTATTAAGGAGAATATGTAAACAAATAACATAGGATGATGCATTGAGAATGAAAAATAGAATTATTTACGTTACAGTTACAAAGGATGAGGCTGAAGAGATTAAAAAGAACGCAGTAAAAAATCTAGATATCTTTTTTGCGGAAATTGATGGAGCTAAAATTATAGCAGAGGAGGATTATGTGCGTGCGATGGCAAATGCATTTGTTTTTCCGCAAGCTCTACCTGAATTGAAGATTGGATGGTATAACGATTACATTAGTGATTTAATGTGGATTGAGCAGAAAAACATAGTCATGCTTACTCACGATTATGATTTAATGCTAACAGATGACTTAAAGCCAAAAAAATGTAATAGCCGATTTTGAAGAAATAATTTTACCTTGGTGGGAAGGGGAGGTAGTAGGGCATATGGTGGGTGGAGTGCCGAGAGGATTTTTGATTTATCTTGAAGGGATGTATCAATAAGATTGATGCAGAACTGTTAAAAAGAATCAAGTGAAGACCTCATATGCGTATCAATTGATGCTGACCTATGGAAAGCTAGAATTGATGAAAAAAAGAGTATGGTAACACCAAGCCAAACACCTATGACTTGAGAGCATAGCGTAGAAGAAAGCTCGCGTTTGTGCATATAAAAGATATAGATATTGAGTATCTACCGCAGGCGTGTGTAAGTGATTGAGTAGCCTATGAGAATATCCTGCCTTTTGGTCAATGTCTGCTTGGGGCATCCTGTGAAAATGTCATCGCGCTGGAGGAACACTGGGAAAATCCAGAGCCCACGAATATTCTGTTGAATGGAGAGGAAATCATAACTACAAGGTCCACGCTCATATGCAGGAACAGTGGAATGGGAATAGAGGCGGTTACGTCAGGACAGGATGGTGAAGAAGCAGCTAAAATAGCATGTGATCTGGAAGTGCTCTGGGAAATAGAAGAAAAATATCCGGGACTTCTGGAAATCCTGAAAGACCCGTTTGGAAGTCTGTACCTGAATGAAGGTATGTATCTGACAGCGCTTCGTTTCTTAGAGGATTATGTGGAGAGAAATGAGAAAACGCAGATCCAGTTTCTGTATTCGGATACGGATCTGGAGAGTTATCTGGTAAGGTCAGTGACTGAGAAGCTGCTGACAGTCAGCGGTTACGAACGAGAAAGTGATGTCCTGAGATCATTGGAGATGGTGGGATACGAATATGATGTGCAAGGCTGGGATTCATGTTTTCTGAATAGCGCAATGGTAGAAGTACTGAGAAAAGAAAGCACAAAGCCGGCAGAGCGGATAGAAACGAAACCGTTTTACAGGTGGCACGAAGAGAATAAACAGCATTTGAGCACATGGGCAGATATGTCAGTTGATTTAGTGTATGT
>CAMXBD010000029.1 GCA_947179245.1 uncultured Lachnospiraceae bacterium
ATCCTGTCACCTATCTGGATGCAGTGCTGAATAAATGTTATGGATATTTCTATCCGGATGACCGGGGAAGGACAAAGGCTTACTATGTGGTGGGAGCAGATATTTTCCGGTTAAATGCGGATGGATATGATCTGAAATCTAAATTTCCGGCTCTCGTAGAGGGCATGGATCATTTTATGACATATTTTCGTGAGATCCCCCTGATTGGGTATACGACTTCGATCGGATTCTATTTCTGGTGTACTTTTTTGTTTATGTTCTTTCTGATAAGATGTAAAAAGCTACGCCTGCTTGCTTTATATGTGCCGGTATTTATTACGCTGTTAGTGTGTGTGGCATCTCCGGTTAATGCATATTTCAGGTACGGATTGTCGGTAGTGTTTACGGTGCCGTTTTTCTTTGTTGTGATGCTTTATGCACTCAAGGATTATGAACAGGAATAGGGACGAGGTTACAGCCGTTTAACGGCAGCAGATAGAGTGGAAGAACGGAAATTCGATAGATGAAAGGAATAACTGGAAAATGAAAAAACTATGCAGTAAAAAGAGCCGGATCATTTTAGGAGTGGTTCTGTTCTTTCTTCTTAGTGCCAATCTTTTATACTGGGGAAGCCGGAAAGAAGGTTTTTTCTGTGATGAATTATACTCTTATCATTTTACGCATCAGTTAGAATATCCGTATATTACTGCTGATCGAGAAGATGGCACATGGTTGAACAACTGGCATTCTGCCGAATATTTTAGGGAGTATCTGACCTTGACTAAGGAGGAGGCGTTTGATTTCTTCGGTGTCTGGAAGACGATTGAGGCAGATGTGCACCCTCCTCTGTTCTACCTGCTTCTGTCAGCTTCTTCGTCCGTTTTTACAACGGTGTTTCCGGGAATATTTACGAAATGGAGCGGCATTTTAGTCAACATTGTATTCTTGATGTTTGCATTGTTCTTCTTGTGGAAACTGACTAAAGAATTGACTGAATCTGATTTCTGGTCCGCTCTGGCCTGTATTCTATATGGATTCAGCGCCGGAGCGGCAAGTACGGTTGTCTTTGTCAGAATGTATACCGTATTTACCTGCTTTGTCGTGCTTTTTACTTATCTGAATGTTATGCTTTGGAAGACAGTGCAGACAAAAGATAAGAAAGAAAACGGATGGCTTTATCCGCTTTTATTTCTGACGACGCTGTCTGGCATATTGAATCAGTACTATTTTGTGATTTATGCTTTCTTTATCTGTGTGATCATATGGGGATACGCTTTACTTAAGCGCAACTACTTTTTTGCGGTGAAATACGCAGTGACAATGGCGGCAGGTATCGTGGGAAGCTGTCTGATCTGGCCGGAAATCTTGAATGATATTTTTTCCGGTTACAGGGGAGAGGAAGCGTTTGATAATCTGACAGCTGGAGGAGACTGGCTGGATGCGCTGCCGGAGCTTTGGACGGTCATAGATGGAGAGTTGTTTGGTAAAGGTGCGCTTTTGCTTCTGGTGTTTGCCGCTGTACTGTTACTTTGCCGTTTCCTGTCTATCTGGTGGCGTGCAGAGAAGCAGGTGGCGGAGGACGGAAGCGTTCATATTTTATTTGAAAAGAGAAATCCAAGTAAAAAGATGGAACTGCGGTTTGTGATTCAGGATCTCATTTTAGTCCAGATACTGGCGGCGGTGTTCTTTTATCTTGTTTTGATTTCAAAGATAGCGCCATATAGGGAAGACCGGTATATATTCCCTGTTTACCCGATGATTGTGCTGATCGTGGTTCTTCTTGCAAAGAAGCTTGCTGCGGGCATGTCAAAAGGCATTACGACGGCGGTTTGTATCGTACTCTTTGCATGTATGCTGCTTGGCTATCTCTCGCCGGGGGTCAATTATCTGTATCGGGGGACAGAGGATAAATTACAGACAATAAGTATGCACTCAGAACTGCCGGTTATCTATGTCGCTTCGGGCAGCAGTTACCGTGCGTGTGGGGAAAGTGTCTATTTCTCGAAGGCGAAGTGTACTTATCCGGTAAGAGGCGAGCTGATTGGCAATATTCCAGATGCGCTTGCCGGATTAGAGTGGGAGGATGGTTCCAGATATCAAGATGGTTCCAGATGCCTGTTATACATTGACTTGTACTATGAGAATCATGATCTGCTGGCACAGGAGATAGGGGGTATGTTTCCAAACGGACAAATACGCTGGCTGTTTGATACGGAGTACAGTGCGGTTTATATTGTGGAATGACTATTGACTGAGTGAACATAAACGATTATGATAATAAAGTATTGTCCGGGAAAACAGGTGTAAATCCTGTACGAGCCCGTCGCCGTAAGGTACAGTTATAGCATGTTGATCTGACCGGAAGCCACATTCCGGGACAAGCCATTGGAGAATATCTGAGAAGGCTGGTCAACATAGTGCCAAGTCGAAATATCCGGACAATCTAACCCTTGCGATGATAACTGCGAGTGCCGGTTTACGAGGGGAATAATAATTGAAGGAGACTAAGGATATGAAAATGAAAAGCAATAAGAAATTATTGTCATACATCCTTTGCATGGTGCTTATTGTGGCTGCGGCACTTTTTACAAATGGTTGTAATGGCAGTGCGAAAGATACGGTATCTTCCGAAGCGGGAAATGAAGCAGTTTCCGGTGCAGAGAACGGGGAGAATGCCGGAGGCGGTGTTTTAGGAGAAGGCAGTACGAAGTTCGCCTTTACCGTGACAGATCAGAATGGAAACGAGACGGAGTTTGAGATCCATACTGACAAAGAAACAGTGGGTGAGGCTTTGCTGGAACTCGGGCTGATTGAAGGAGAAGAGGGTGAGTATGGGCTTTATGTACAAACAGTCAACGGAATCACTGCCGACTATGATAAGGATGGTGTGTACTGGGCGTTCTATATAAACGGAGAGTATGCATCATCGGGAGTTGATACGACGACGATCACAGAGGGAGATGCTTACTCCTTTAAGGTCGAATAAACATGAAACTCACAATTAGAGAAATTGCCGTGTTTGGAATGCTTGGGGGCATCATGTATGCCTCCAAGCTTATCATGGAACTGATACCGAACGTCCATCTGCTGGGTGTATTGACGATTGCATATACTGTGGTTTATAGGAAAAAGGCGTTATATCCGATTTATACATATGTGATTCTTAACGGAATATTCAGCGGCTTTGCAGCATGGTGGGTGCCCTATCTATATTTGTGGGCTCTTCTGTGGGGAGTGGTCATGCTTCTTCCGAAGAACATGCCTAAGAAGGTACAGCCGGTTGTATATATGACAATATGCGCGGTGCACGGTTTCCTGTTCGGAACGTTATATGCTCCGGCACAGGCAATATTGTACGGATTAAATTTCAAGGGAATGATCGCATGGATCATTGCAGGTCTTCCGTGGGACGCTATTCATGGCGTCAGCAACTTTTTCTGCGGAATACTGATTATGCCGATCATCACAGTTTTAAGATACGCTGAGAGAATCAGAGAATGAACGAGGCACTTGCCAGAAATGGCAGGTGCTTATTTTTGTGTTGACAATACTGTTTATATAAGGAAGCTGATCAGGGATGAGGAGAGCGCAGTTCTCATGACAAGCCATATCCGGGCGTAGTTCATTTGATACGAATAAAAGTTGTATAAAGTAGAACTGAGTTAAAGAATAACAAACAAAGTGTAAAATATATTTGACATAATGTATTCTGTGTGATAACTTAATGATGTGAGGATTATGTAGATGGATTACAATGAAGAAAAACAGAATTGAAGGAGAGGTGAACAGATGGCAAGGAATATAGCAATCAAAGTGGCAAGAGCCGAGAAGGACATGACGCAGAAAGCTCTCGCGGAGGCTGTCGGGATATCGAGACAGACCATGAACGCCATCGAGCAGGGGGAATATAATCCTACGATCAAGTTATGCCGCTCCATATGCCGCGTACTTGGAAAGAGCCTCGATGATCTGTTCTGGGAAGATGAGAATCCAGAGTAAATGTTGTGACAGATCAGGAAAGGAACAGGTGATATCAGATTGAAAAATCAAAGATTTTTCAATCGCAAGTTTGTGCTTGCGCTCAAACTCGCAGGTTGAGCAGGAATGGAGGATTAGTATGAAGAAGAGTAAAAACAGATTGGATGAGATGCAGGAGCAGAAGATGCTTAAGATTGAGCACGATGGTTTCTGGATCGGCTTTGCCGGATTGGCAATAGTGATTATCATTCAGGTTCTATACTATGGGCTGGAGAATTGCAGAGATTATATATTAGGAGAATTTATTGTATTCCTGTGTATGGGTGTGTATACCATGGTGGGATGCGTCAGCAAGGGTGTCTGGGACAGAAGACTTGCTCCGTCATGGAAGGTGAATCTGTATGCCAGCCTGTTGGCGGGAGTATTGGGCGGAACACTGAGGTTTATCACTGTATGGCATGAATATCACTTGCTTTGGTCATGTATGGCGGTAGGAGTCATTGTGGGAATCGGTACATTTATACTTACCTTCGGTGTTCTTTCGATTTCTCTTTTTGCATACAAGCAGAGAGAACACAGGCTTGAGAGGGAGCTTTCGGATGAAGAGGAAGATAAGTAAATGCTGACACGCGGGAAGCCGAACAGTGATGATGAATAAGACAGAGGAAGATAGAATCAGCATAGAAAAGAGGAGTGAGAAGAATGATTACGGCTGACAATCTGGTAAAGACATTTACCAAGAATGAGAAGAAGAACAAAAAAAGTGAATTTAATGCTGTAGACGGCATTTCATTGACCGTGAAGGAGGGTGAAATCGTCGGGATATTGGGACCCAACGGCGCAGGAAAAACCACGCTGCTCCGTATGATGTCTAAACTGATGAAACCTACAAGCGGCATGGTGGGTATCCGGATCGGAGACGAAGAGCTGACCGACGAGATCGAGGTCAAGAGACATATCGGTTATCTGTCCAATAATACAAAACTTTACGGACGGCTTTCCACAAGAGAACTGATGCAGATGCTCGGAACGGTCTACGGCATATCGGAGGAAGATACGCAGAAGAGAATCGAAGAGATCAGTGAAGTGCTGGCTATGGAGTCTTTTATAGATAACAGAATAGAAAAGCTATCTACCGGACAGACACAGCGCGCGTCTATTGCAAGATGTCTTGTGCATGATCCGCAGGTCTATATTTTTGATGAACCGACGCTGGGATTGGATATTATCAGCAGTGCGGCGATCATTGATTTCATGAAGGGAGAGAGAAAGAAAGGGAAGACAGTTCTCTACTCCACTCATTATATGGAAGAGGCGGAGTACCTGTGTGACAGGATCGTCATGATCCATCAGGGCAGAATCATCAGCGAGGGTACGCCCGCTGAGTTGAAAGTACAGACAGGTCAGGACAGCTTGAGAGATGTATTTGCCGAGCTGATCCGAGGGGAGGGCATATCCGATGAACAGTAAAGTAATGAATACTAAAATTATCAGAACATTAGTCAAAAAAGAAATGCTGGACGTATTTCGGGACAAGAAAACAGTACTTATGATGTTAGTTGTGCCAATCGTCTTATACCCGCTTATCTTTATCGGCGCTATGCAGCTTATGGCTTTTATTTCTTCCAGTATGGAGGACGAGAATTATCGAATCGCTGTCGAGGCGGACGACGAGGGTGCCTTTATACATAAGCTGTCAGAGTTTCAGCAGGAGGAAGACGAGACAGAAGAAGGCGGTCTTTCTACCGAAGCGGCAGCAAAACAGGATGGCGTGGAAACTTCTGAGCAGTCATATAAGATTACCGTTATTGATGCAGACAGCATATCTGATTATGAAACGGCTTTAAATGAGGAAGAAATAGATGCCTATGTCTTAGGACAGATTCAGGATGGAAAAATGCAGTATGAAGTGTACTATCTTTCTTCCGTGACCAATTCCTCTTATGCGGCGAATCTTGTTATGGATGTCTTCGATGAATTGAAGGAAGATATGACGAGACAGTTAATCACGGATGAGGGAATGGATGTGCGTGCGATTTTAGAGCCGATTCATTATGAAAAGCAGGATACCGCCAGCAGTGAACAGTCTTTAGGAAGCATTATGGGTTCCATCCTTCCTTTTATGCTGATTGTCAGTCTGCTTATGGGAACGATGTATCCGGCGATTGATACGACGGCAGGAGAGCGGGAGAGAGGAACGTTGGAGACGATCCTGACGCTTCCGGTGACAAATAGACAGCTCATCATATCGAAGTTTATCACGGTGGCAGTGATCGGTATGGTCTCGGCGCTTCTCAATATTCTTTCCATGGGCGCGATTGCACTTTATATGTACAAAATAGCGGATCTGCAGACAGATGTGGCTTCTTTCGACTTAGCGAAATTTATTCCGGCAATTCTTGTATGCATATTGGCAGTGTTTGCATTTTCATTATTTATCAGCGCAGTGACCATGTGTGTGACATCTTTTGCGAAGAGTTATAAGGAAGCGAACAATTATATTACACCCCTTATGCTGGTAGTAATGTTTGTAGGTTATGCCGGTTTCATACCGAATCTGGAACTGACACAGACGATGTCGATGATTCCGGTGGCAAATATCTGTCTGCTGATCAAAAATATGATGGCGTTCAAGGTAGATTACGGCGCAATTGCAGTGGTGCTTTTGAGTAATGTGGCATATGCGGTGATTGCCATACTGTTCTTAAGCAAGATTTATGACAGTGAGGCAATTCTGTTTTCTGACACAAAAGCGGGATTACAGCTTTTCGAGAAGCGCAGTAACATGAAAAAAGGCGGTTTGCCTACGGTATCGGATGTGTGGTTTGTAGTGGCGGTTACGATGCTTCTCATGCTCTATGTGGGCAGTCTGCTTCAGGTCAGATTTGGTCTGGCAGGCGTTTTCGGAACGCAGATGATTATTCTTTTTGTGCCGCTGTTCTTAGTAGTTTATACGAAAAGAGATTTCAGGCAGACTTACGGTTTTGCGAAAGCAAAGCTGACGGATTATCTGGGTGGTGGTCTGATCGCTGTGGGAATGTTTCTGCTCAATATTGTGATTGCGACGGGGCTGATGGAAATATTCCCGGAGAGTGCGGCGAATGTGGAGACAACGTTCAGCGGAATACTGGGTGACAATGCGATGGCAGCATTATTTGTGATTGCAGTGACACCTGCTATCTGTGAGGAGATGCTGTTCCGCGGAGTGATTCTTAATTCCTTAAAAGCGAAATACCGTATATTTTCAGCCGTTGCTATTACGGCGGCATTATTCGGAATCTACCATATGAGTCTGGTGAAGTTTATTCCTACCGGCTTATTGGGACTTGTTTTCTGTATTGCAGCATGGCGTACGGGAAGTATTTATCCGGCGATGGTGATGCACTTTATCAATAATGCGGTCAGTGTGGCGATTACTTATTATCCTGAGCAGCTAGAGAGGGTTCTGCCGATACTCACCAAAACAACTCTATCTGTTTCGGATGTACTGTGTCTGCTTGGCGTTGGGGCAGCGCTTGCAGGAATCGGCGGAGCGATATTGTGGAAGAGTGGCAGTAGGATTGCTGGCAGAGAAAGAGCGTGAGCAGAATAACTAATTTTTAATTCATGATTTTGGCGAAAACGGAGAAAAGAAATGAAGACGTACCATAGCATTGACTTTTTAAGTCTGCTATGGTATCGTCAAATCATCAAAGGGATAGTGATTGCGTAAGCAAGCTAAACTTATATGCGATATTTTCGGAAGCAGGTACTTTCGGATTTGGTTGTGCATATAAGTTTTTTTATTTATATAAGAAATTGAGACAGCGTAAACTGTTTAAGCAGAATGCACTGCATGGCAGCAGGAGGAAAATCGCATGAAGATTTGGAAATCCTTGAATAATAATGTGGCAGTCGTTTTAGATGAAAAAGGTCAGGAAAAGATCGTTATGGGCAAAGGAATCTGTTTCAAAAAGGGAGCAGGTGATACGATACAGGACGAGTTAATTGACAAGACTTTTTTCCTGTCTGGTGCGGAGGCCAACAGCAAGTTTCAGGTCATGGTACAGGATGTCCCGATGGAACATATTGCACTTGGGGAAGAAATCATCACGGAGGCTAAGGTGCGTCTCGGAAATAAGATGAATGATATGATATACATATCACTGATTGATCATGTGCATACCTCCATTGTCCGTTTTCAGGAAGGAATCACCGTAAAGAATATTCTTCTGTGGGATATCAGAAAATTTTATAAGGATGAGTATCAGATTGGATTGTGGGCGCTTGCACTGATTAAGAATAAATGTAATGTGGAACTTCCAGAGGATGAGGCGGGTTTTATTGCACTGCATCTGGCAAATGCTCAGATGGACGAAGAAAAGATGCACAATATGTATGAGATCACTCATATTATGCAGGAAGTTTTGAATATCGTTAAATATAATTTTAATATTACATTTGACGAGGACGATGTATACTACTATCGATTTATCACGCATTTGAAATTTTTTGCTAAAAGACTGGCAGAGAAGAAGCAGTATAAAGACGACGATAATGATGATTTATGGCTGGTTATTAAGGGCAAGTACCCGGATGCGTTCCGGTGCGTGGAGAAAATTACAGGATTTATTGAAAAGAAATATGAATACAAGTTGTCGAAAGACGAACAGCTCTATTTGACGATCCACATTGAGCGTGTGGTGAATAAGACAAAAAGTGATTGAGAATATCACAGATTTATTACGTACATCAGGATGGTGACAACACAGCGCAAAATAGGCGCGCATGTTGGCCAAACCTTCATAAAATAAAACACATTTTAAGGAGGTACAAAGATGGGTAAGTATGAAAATCTGGCACAGGAAATCGTCAGGCAGGTAGGTGGAAAGGATAACGTGATCAGCCTGACACATTGTATCACGAGGCTTCGCTTTAAGCTGAAGGATGAGGGAATGGCACACGATGATGTCCTAAAAAACATGGACGGCGTGGTGACAGTCATGAAGAGCGGCGGACAGTATCAGGTAGTGATCGGGAATCATGTACCCGATGTGTATGCGGATGTGCTGCCGATCCTCGGACTGGAGGAGAGGAACGCGGAGACGGAAGATGCTCCTTCCGGTAATCTTTTTAACAGGTTCATTGATATTATTTCCGGTATTTTCCAACCGATTCTTGGAATCATGGCAGCCTGCGGTATGGTCAAAGGTTTAAATGCGCTGTTTGTTGCAATGGGATTGTATTCCGATACATGCGGCGGATATCTGATCTTGAACGCGATCGGGGATGGACTGTTCAACTTCCTTCCGCTGTTTTTGGGTTACACGGCAGCTAAGAAGTTTAATTTAAAACCGATGATTGGTCTTGTAGTAGGGGCAATCATGTGTTATCCGTCCATTCAGGGCAGCACGCTCTCAGCAGGCGGGGAAGCATTATATACGCTGTTTGCCGGAACCATGTTTGAGTCGGCAGTCTATACGGATTTCTTCGGTATTCCGTTGATTGCAATGGACTATACAGGGACGGTGATCCCGGTAATCTTCGTGGTGTATTTTGCATCGAAATGCGAGAAATTCTTCAAGAAGTTCATACCGGATCTGGTGAAGTTCTTCTTTGTGCCGATGCTCACACTGCTTGTGGCGATTCCGGTAGGACTTCTGGTAATCGGGCCGGTTGCTTCTTTTGCATCTACGATCATTGCGGAGACAGTTATGACAGTGCGCAATTTCAGTCCGTTGCTGGCGGGAGCAATCGTAGGACTTACATGGCAGATTCTTGTAATTTTCGGTCTGCACTGGGGATTTATACCGGTTTATATCAACAATATCATGACCAATGGGTATGACAATGTAATGATGCCGTTCTTTGCCTGCACTTTCGCCACATCAGCAGTGGTTCTGGCAATCTTCTTCAAGACGAAGAACAAACAGATCAAAGAGATGGCGCTGCCGAACTTTATTTCCGGTATTTTCGGTGTCACGGAACCGGCAATCTACGGTATTTTACTTCCGCTTAAGAAGCCGTTTGTCATAAGTTGTATTGCGGGAGGAATCGGCGGCGGATTTTATGGTGCATTTAATTTCAGGAAGTTCATGATGGGCGGCATGGGAATCTTCGAGTTTCCGGCAATGATCGAACCGGACGGCAGTATGGGCAATCTGATTGTGGCAGTGACGGGCGTTATCCTTACGATGATCATAGCCTTCGTGGCAACCATGATTCTGTATAAGGAAAAAGGTCAGGAAAACATAGAAATACCGCAAAGCAGTGAAGAAAATAATGAAAGCAATGATGCGCATGGCGGCGTAAAAAAATCTGTACAGCAGGGTGCAGATGCGGACAGCGTAGCAGCAGTCGGAAATAAAAATGAGTCACAGCAGAAACTGACAAAACGTATTCAGATTGCAAGTCCCATGAATGGCAAAGTATTGAAACTGGAAGAGCTTCACGATGACGCTTTTGCATCCGGCGCTTTGGGGAAAGGTGCGGCGGTTCTTCCGGAAAACGGAGAGGTTTACGCACCTGCCGACGGAGTGATTTCCACATTGTTCCCCACTCTTCATGCCATCGGAATGGAGACAGATGAGGGCGTGGAACTATTGATTCATATCGGACTGGATACAGTACAGCTTGAAGGCAGGGGATTCGAGGCAGCAGTCAGTCAGGGAGACCGTGTCAAGAAGGGGCAGCTTCTGGTGAAGTTTGACAAGACAGCCATCGAGGCGGAAGGATTTCTCACGGAGACGCCGGTGATTGTCGTGAATACGGACGACTATCTGGAAGTTATCGAGAGCGCAGAAGGACAAGTGAATACAGGCGGCAATTTGATCACCATCGTGAAATAGCGCGGATGCTGGAACAGGAGGACGATATGAGCTTACAGGAGAATTTTATGTGGGGCGGCGCTTCTGCGGCAAACCAGTGTGAGGGCGGTATTTTCGAGGACGGCAGAGGATTGGCAAATGTGGATGTATGTCCGGCGGGAGAAGACCGCAGTGATGTGATTGCAGGCAGAAGAAAAATGCTTGAGATGGACGCAGAGCATGTCTATCCGGCAGCTGAGGCGGTGGATTTCTACCACCATTTCAAAGAGGATATCCGCCTGTTGGGAGAGATGGGATTTAAGGTATACCGCATGAGTATTGCGTGGACCAGAATCTTTCCCGTCGGAGACGAGACGGAACCTAATGAGGCGGGACTGCGCTTCTATGAAGAGGTATTTCGGGAGTGTAAGAAATACGGGATCGAGCCGCTTGTGACGATTTCCCATTTTGACTGCCCCATAGGGCTGATAAAGAAGTATGGCGGGTGGAGAAACCGGAAGATGATCGGATTCTATCTGAGACTCTGTGAGACACTTTTTACACGCTATAAGGAGTATGTGAGTCATTGGCTGAATTTCAACGAGATCAATATGATCCTGCACGCTCCGTTTATGGGCGCCGGAATCTGTTTTGAAGAAGGAGAAAATGAGGATGCCGTGAAATATCAGGCGGCGCATCATGAACTGGTAGCCGGCGCGCTGGCGGTGAAGATGGCTCATGAAATCAATCCTGCCAACAAGGTCGGATGCATGTTTGCGGCAGGAAGCGCTTATCCTTATACATGCAGGCCGGAGGACGTGTGGGAGGCATTGCTGACAGATCAGGAGAATTATTTCTTCGTGGATGTTCAGGCACGCGGCTATTATCCGTCCTATGCAGTAAAGCGTCTCGTCAACAGAGGGATTATGCCCAAGATGGAGCAGGAGGATGAGGAAATATTAAAAAAATATCCGGTGGACTTTATTTCTTTTTCTTATTACAACAGCAGATGCATTGCTGCGCCCGGAACAGGTGGTGAACAGGCCGAAGGAAACCTTTTTAAGTCGGCGAAGAATCCATATCTGAAATTCAGCGAATGGGGATGGCCCATCGACCCGCTGGGACTGCGTATTACACTGAATCAGGTATATGATCGTTATCAGAAACCTTTGTTTATAGTGGAGAACGGATTAGGAGCAGTGGATATGCCGGATGAGAACGGCGAAATTGACGACGGATACCGGATTGATTATCTGCGCGAGCACATTCGTGCCATGAAAGCAGCAGTAGAGGAAGACGGGGTAGATCTGATGGGCTACACTACTTGGGCGCCGATTGATCTGATCAGTGCAGGCAGCGGAGAGATGCGTAAGCGCTACGGATTCGTTTATGTCGATAAACAGGAGGACGGAAGCGGATCGCTTGAAAGAAAGAAGAAACGTTCATTCTACTGGTACAAGAGAGTGATCGAGACAAATGGAGAAGACTTGGGATAATTATTAAAATATTAAATAATAGGAGGAATCTATCATGAAGAAATTCGAGTACACAATCAAGGACGAAGTGGGAATCCATGCAAGACCGGCAGGGTTGTTGGTCAAGGAAGCGAAGAAGTATGAGAGTAAGATCACCGTGGCAAAAGACGGTAAATCTGCGGAGGCGTCCAAGCTGATGGCGCTTATGGGACTCGGAGTAAAATGCGGGGAGACTGTGGAAATTGCCGTAGAAGGAACAGATGAAGAGACTGCTTGTGAAGGAATCAAGGCTTTTTTTGAGGCAAATTTGTAACAGACTAACAGGGCGGTTAAGAAAAGGAGGCAGAAGAGATGATAAAATTATCCGGTAAAGCTGTTTACAAAGGAATCGTGATGGGACCGGTGGCGGTACTCAGGAAAGATGACCAGTCGGTAAAAAGGACGAAGATCACGGATGCAGACGCAGAACTTGTCCGTCTGGGCAAAGCGGGGGAAAAGGCACAGGCGCAGCTTCAGAAGCTTTATGACAAAGCTGTGAAAGAGGTGGGAGAAGCCAGTGCTGCTATTTTTGAAGTGCATCAGATGATGCTGGAGGATGATGATTATCTGGAAGCCATTCACAATATGATACGCTCGCAGATGGTAAATGCAGAGTATGCGGTGGCGGTCACAGGGGATAACTTTTCGGAAATGTTTGCGAATATGGACGACGACTACATGAAAGCAAGGGCAGCGGACGTCAAAGATATTTCAAACCGCCTTGTGAGAAATCTTATGGGACAGGAAGATATGGATCTGGCATCCATGGAGCCGTCCATTATCGTTGCGGACGATCTGAGTCCTAGTGAGACTGTGCAGATGGATAAAGAAAAGATTCTGGCTTTTGTGACGGTACACGGTTCCACCAACTCACATACGGCGATTCTGGCGAGAATGATGAATATTCCGGCACTGATTGGCGTGCCCGTAAATCTGGATGAAATAAACACGGGAATGAAGGCAGTGGTGGACGGATTAAAAGGAGAAGTGATTTTTGAACCATCAGAAGAAATCTGTGCCGAGACGGAGGCAAGAGTACGTGAGGAGCAGGATAAAGCAAGGCTTTTGCAGACATTAAAAGGTAAAGAGAATGTGACGCCCTCCGGAAAAAAGGTTGATATCTATGCGAATATCGGCAGCGTTGCGGACGTGGGATATGTGCTGGAAAATGATGCTGGCGGAATCGGTCTGTTCCGCAGTGAATTTTTATATCTGGGAAGAGAAGATTTTCCCACAGAGGAAGAACAGTTTCAGGCATACAGGCAGGTACTGCAGACCATGGCTGGCAAGAAAGTGGTTATCCGTACGCTGGATATCGGGGCGGACAAACAGGTGGATTATTTCAATCTGGGGAATGAAGACAATCCTGCCATGGGATATCGTGCAATCCGTATATGCTTAAAACAGCCGGATATCTTTAAGACACAACTTCGGGCGCTGTTCAGAGCGGCGATACATGGAAATCTGTCCGTTATGTATCCGATGATTACTGCAGTGGAAGAAGTGCAGAAAATTTATGATATTGTGGCGGAAGTAAAAGCGGAATTGGATGAACAGCAGATTCCGTATAAGGTGCCAGAGCAGGGAATCATGATCGAGACGCCGGCGGCTGTGATGGTCAGTGATGAGCTGGCAGAGATTGTAGACTTTTTCAGTATCGGAACCAATGATCTGACACAGTATACGCTGGCGGTGGACAGACAGAATGCGAAACTGGATGATTTCTATAACCCGCACCATAAGGCAATTCTCAGAATGATCAAGATGGTGGCGGACAATGCACACAAGTGCGGCAAGTGGGTAGGAATCTGTGGCGAGCTGGGAGCGGATCTGGAGCTGACCGAGGAATTTTTGCGGATAGGAATAGATGAACTATCTGTGGCGCCGTCCATGGTGCTTAAGGTCAGGAAGGCAGTCAGAGAGGCGGACGTGTAAAAAGTAAAGTGTTGGTTACGGAAGATAACTGTTATATAAGATAGGTATAAATGAGTGGAGATTGCGGCAGAACGGTCATCAGGATTGAACTGCCGTAATTTTTTTACGGAAAATGTTGCGGAAAGCGATTTTGTTGGATATACTGATAGTAAAAAGAGGTGAGCCATAGTATGTTGAAGAGATTTTCACTTAGAAATTACAAAAATTTTAAGGATGACATCAGTATAGATTTTGATAATATTGCGGGATATCAGTTCAGCGATGATTGTATTACGAATGGTATGATTAGTAAGATGCTGATTTACGGAAGAAATGCAACCGGAAAGACAAATCTCGGAAGGGCGTTAATGGATATTGTTTATATTGTATATGGTGGATTGTGGCGTATGGATAAAGGTACATTTCTCAATGCTGATTCGAGTGAGGATGTGGCAGTTTTTTCCTACACGTTTCAATTTGATGAGTATGAGGTGATATATCGATATACACGTTTGGCGAATCGTGATTTGAGAGACGAAGAGCTGATTATTGAACAAAAGACCATTTATCAATGTGATTTCCAGCATGGGCGATATAATTTTGACAATTTACAATATGTTGGTGCAGAGATTGTCAGCATAGAGCGCTACATGCAGTCGCTTTTGCATGATGAGGAAGGAACGGGGGAAACTACAGAATATCAACTGCCATTTTTTAGGTGGCTGATCAGCAATGTTGCACTGAAAAGTGATTCCATGCTTCTGAAACTATCTGATTATGTCAAGAGAATGAATATGGTGACTGTGAGTCAGGGAATTATGCGCAGACCGCGCCAGATTAATGACGCTTTTTTTGAATCTTTTGAAGATTTAAGTGCATTGGGAGAGTTCGAGGAATTTTTGAATGTAATGGGAATTAAATGCAAATTAGCGCTAAGGAAGCTGCCGGACGGTCAGAGAGAGTTATATTTTGCATATGAAAAGCTGGTTCCTTTTTTTGAAAATGCATCAAGTGGTACTTTGGCATTGGTTGAACTATATCGAAGATTTGTAGTTGCGGGGCGTGGAGCATCTTTATTATATTTGGATGAATTTGATGCGTTTTATCATTATGAAATGGCAGAAAATATCATTAAATTTTTTAAGAAAAATTATCCCAAGTGCCAGATTATTATGACTACACACAATACCAACTTAATGACAAACAGGCTGATGAGACCGGATTGTCTGTTTATTTTATCAACGAGAGGTACATTGACTGCACTTTGTAATGCAACTCTACGTGAGTTACGGGAAGGACATAATCTGGAGAAAATGTATATCAGCGGGGAATTTGAAAAGTATGAGTGATTATATAAAAGAAAGGCGTAGAAGAGGACGAACTCTGCTGATTGTGGAAGGAAACCATGAGAGAAATAAATTATTTGCTCTGATTTTCAGATGTTTTCCTGAAATTAATATTGATATGGAAGACGTCTGGATATACGGTACGAATATATATACGCTGTATGGGGATATTGTAAAAGAATATGATAGCGGATGGACGGAAGATGATGTTGACTTGCCTTATGTTATCAGTAAGAAACAGACAGCACATGCAGTATGCCGCAAAGAAGATTTCGTAAACATTATCTTAGTATTTGATTATGAGCGCCATGATCCGAACTTTTCCGATCAGAAAATCAAGGAAATGCAGGAGTATTTTGTTGATGCGGCAGATACAGGACAATTGTATATTAATTATCCGATGATTGAATCATACCAACATCTATGTGCATTACCGGATGAGGATTATGCAGAGAGAAAGATACCAGTATCTTTACAGCCCGGGAATAGATATAAACAGCTGGTCAGAAATGAAACGGGAATTGCACATTTAGTTGAGTTTCCACATAAAGTCAGAGAACTCTTGAATGAGCATTTTGGAATAACTGATGAGCGGGTTTGCAGAAACTGTTATGAAGATATTTTGAATATTTCAGATAATAAATGTGTGAAAGACCGCGTGCAAGAGATATTGCAAAATGCAATAACTGGCAAAACATTGCAGACAGCAACATGTCAATTCTCAGCTTTGATAGCAAAGCTGGGATATGCACATTATGGTGATACATATTGGGAATATATGCGTGAAGTTTTTAAGCAGATTATTCTACATAATATTTGTAAAGCCAATAAAATCCAAAAGGGACAATATCAGGTAGAAAACGGTAACTATAAGGAATGCTTTGGGAATTTAGATATGAGCGACATTTTGGAAGTTCAGAATCTGTCCTCCCACAATGTGCAAACCGGATTTATCTGGGTATTAAATACAAGTGTTTTCTTTGTGGCGGAATATAATTTCTCACTGATAGGCTGAAAGCTTGTGAGAATATTTCAGAAGTAACAATACACCTATCACCGCCACAATCCCTTCCGTGACCGGATAAGATAACCATATTCCTGTCATGCCGAAGAAAAAAGATAGCAGGAACGCCATAGGAAGGATGATAACAAATCCTCTCAATAGGGAGATGATCTGTCCGGGCAGAGCTTTTTCCGTGGCAGTAAAATATGTGGAGAGAATGATGTTAAATCCGGCAAAAGGAATCGCGGCAAAATACAGTTTTAACCCGTAAACGGCAATTTGCTGTAACTGTGCATTGCCTTCACTGTTAAAGATACTGGCGATAGGTTCGGCAGCTGACAGAAACCCCAAATAAATGCAAACTGAAAGAAACAACATGGAGACAAGAGCGTATTTCAATATTTTATTGATACTGCTCTTGTCTTTATTTCCGTAAGCATGACTTGCAAGCGGCTGCATTCCCTGCGCAATTCCGGTATAGATTGCGGTAACGACCAAAGACAGATTAGCAATCACGCCATAGGCGGCAACACCCACGTTTCCCTGTAAACGAAGGATAATTGTGTTAAATACGATGATAACAGTACCGGAAGCAACCTCCGTAACCAGTGAAGGAATACCGAGGGAGATGATGCGTGCTGTTAGGTCGAAAGAAAGCTTAAACCGCAGTAAATGAAAATGATGTTGTTTCCTGATACGATGGCTGGACAGGATACACATGCTGATAATCGGAGCGAAGCCCGTTGCCAGTACCGCACCTAATATCCCCATTTGCAGTGGGAAGATGAACAAATAATCCAACAGGATATTCGACAGACTTCCTGTCAGCATGGCGGTCATGGCAAGTTTCGGCTTGCCGTCATTTCTCACGAAACATATAAAAACATCATTCAGCATAAAGGCAGGTGAAAAGAGCAGAATGACTTTTAAATAAGTTTTGGTCATATCAAACACTTTGCCGTCTGCGCCTAACAGGAGTGCAATCTTTGAAGAAAAAAGTATTCCAACCAATATAAATACAACTGCAAAGATGAGGGCAAGGCACAGTGCATTTGTGAAGGTTTGGTCTGCTTCTTTATCCTTTTCCTGTCCCTTAAAAATAGAGTATTTCGTTGCACCGCCCATTCCAAGCATCAGACCGCAGCCGTGTACGAAGCTGTATATGGGAATCGCAAGATTGAGGGCGGTAAGACCGTCTGCGCCAAGCCCGTTGGCGACAAAGAATGTGTCTGCAAGTATATAGCACGACAGCCCGATCATGCCGCATACATTCAGTGAGACATATTGTATAAATTCTTTGAGAAGTGTTCTGTGGTTCATAGTTCCTCCAATTTTGTCAAACAAAAAACGTCAGCACCTTCTATCTTCCATGACCTAACGATAGAAAGGCTGACGCGTACTCCCTTTACCCGGTGGCAAAGAGATGCGTTTCATTTTATGATAATGCTATTATAGGGGAAAGAGATGTAAAAAGCAAGGTGTTATGTGAAACGACGGAAGCTTCCACGAATAGTATTAAAGTAAATGGTGGTAGTCATCAATAATATCTTCCATCGTGATTTTTTGCAGGCTCTCAAATAAATCTTCTTTGATTTTTTTATAAGAAGAATCCAGAACAACATGGATATTCTTCCCTACCGGACAAAGGGGAGATGGCATAGCATGGACACCTATCAATTTGGAAAGAAAATCCGGCTCTATTGCTTTACAGATGCGGTATAAGGTTATTTCACTCAATGGACAGTTAAGTGTTGCACCGCCGGTTCCAAATTTTACACACAGTATCCCCTCTTTCTTCAGCGCACTGAGAATATTTCGGATTGTAACAGGATTGCTGCCTGTAGACAAGGATAACAATTCACTGGTAACTTTTTGCTGTCCGCCGTACTCATGAATGAAGACAAGACAGTGGATTGCGACAGAACATTTTGTACTGATGTGCATGGTGCTGCTCCTTTCACAATGCATTTTACCATATGCAGGACAACGTGTAAATATTGACATTACACCATTGCACAGGTATAATTTGGTGTAAAACTAAATATTACAGGAGGTAGCATATGAAAACTATTCAAATTGTTTTCAGCCCGACAGGCGGCACACAAAAAGTAGCAGACAGTATTATGGAGGGATGGACAGCACCAGTAACGAAAATTGATTTGACAAATGCAGCGGCGGACTATTCTGAGTTGAATTTGGAGCAAGATGATATTGTGCTGATTGCCATTCCATCTTATGGCGGACGTGTGCCGACGCTTGCGGCACAAAGACTTGCCCAGATTCACGGTAACCGGGCAAAATGTGCGATTGTCTGCGTATATGGCAACCGGGCATATGAGGACACACTTATCGAGCTGCAGGATATTGCGCAACAATGTGGATTTCAGATTGCCGCAGCTGTTTCTGCAATAGCGGAACATTCCATTATGCATCAGTACGCAGCAGGCAGACCGGATCAAAAAGACAAAGACGAATTAGCTTCTTTTGGAAAGAAGATTTTTGATAAAATCAGCGGGCATGATTTATACGTACCCTTATCACAGATACCGGGAAACCGTCCATATAAAAAGACGGGTGGAGCAGGGTTAGTGCCAAAAGCGGATGGAAAATGTATCGGATGCGGGCTTTGTGCTGATAACTGTCCGGCACAGGCAATAAACAAAGAAGACTTAAAAACAGCAGACAGTAAAAAGTGTATTTCCTGTATGCGCTGCATTGTGCAATGTCCCAAGTCAGCACGTAAGGTAAATGGTGCAATGGTTTCTGTTGCGTCATTAGCAATTAAAAAAGCGTGTTCGGAAAGAAAGAAAAACGAATTGTTTATTTAGAAACATGAAGATATCTTACAAGACATACTCTATCTCAGCGGCTACAATGGTTGTGTACAGAATCAGTCGGACGACGTATTATCACTGTACGAGGAGGAAGCCACATGAAAAAAGAGATAAAAACGGCAGTCTATGATGAAGAGTTACGACTGGAAGCATACCGTTTTGAGGGAGTAGTGCAGCCCTTTCCAAATCATTTTCATGAATACTATGTGATTGGATTTGTGGAGGATGGGCAGCGCATACTTTCCTGCAGGAACAAAGAATACACGATTGAACAGGGCAGTATTGTGCTGTTTAATCCGGGTGATAATCACGGATGTGTACAGAGTGATGAGAGAGCATTTGATTACCGGGGACTCTATATTTCGCAGGAGAGGATGTTTGATCTGGCGGAGGAAATTACCGGCAGACGGGAACTTCCGGGATTTAGGGAGAATGTCATTTATGATGAAGAGGTAGGGTGCTATCTGCGTCCTCTGCATGAGATGATTATGGATGGTGACGGAAGTTTAAGAAAAGAGGAAACGCTTTTGTTTCTGATTTCCGTTTTAATCCAGAATTACGGGCAGCCCTTTGAAGAATGCATTCCGGAGTGCAGTCAGGAGATTGAAAAAGCCTGCGCATACATGGAAAGGCATTATTCTGAGCGTATTTATTTAGACAGTATCTGTCATTATGCAGGTCTTAGCAAATCAACACTGTTACGTGCCTTTACCAAATCAAAGGGAGTTACGCCATACCGTTATCTTGAAGCGATTCGTATTAATGAGGCGAAGCGGCTTTTGGCGACAGGAACGCCGCCGGCAGAGACTGCGATGCAGACGGGATTTTCGGATCAGAGTCATTTCACCAATTATTTCAGCAGCTTTCTTGGACTTACGCCGGGGGTGTATCGGGAGATATTCGCGAGAGCGGATAAGGACGGTGAGCAGAATGAAGAATAAACAGTCTATCGGACACGCAGCGGCACTTCTCACGATCATGATATGGGGAACTACATTTATCTCGACCAAGATTCTGCTAAAAGATTTCCAGCCTGTAGAAATTCTGTTTATTCGTTTCATCATAGGATTTATGGCGCTGCTTTTCGTCTGTCCTCGACGGTTATATACTACGAATCGCAGGCAGGAGGCGGTTTTAGCTCTGGCGGGACTTAGCGGGATATGTTTGTATTATCTGCTGGAAAATATTGCTCTGACCTATACGATGGCTTCCAATGTCGGGGTCATCATATCGGTTGCACCGTTTTTTACGGCGATTCTTTCACACCTGTTTGTAAAATCCGAAGATAAGTTACGCATCAATTTTTTAATTGGATTTGTTGTGGCGATGACAGGGGTTGCTCTAATCAGTTTTGGCGGCAGGGAACTTGCACTGAATCCGATGTGTGATTTACTGGCGGTTCTTGCGGCATTGGTATGGGCGTGCTATTCCATATTAACGAGAAAAATCAGCAGTTTTGGGTATTCCGTTATTTTGACCACGCGCAGGACATTTTTCTATGGAATCCTTTGGATGCTGCCAGCTTTGCTTTTTTTTGACTTTCAAATTGATTTGTCACGTTTTATTAACATGACAACGATACTCAATATTCTTTATCTGGGATTTGGAGCATCCGCCCTGTGCTTTGTTACATGGAATTTTGCAGTGAAAGTATTAGGAGCGGTGAAAACCAGTGTTTATATATATATGGTTCCTGTGATAACGATTGTGACATCTGTGCTCATATTAAAAGAGCCGCTGACGTGGATGTCCGTGATAGGAACGGTTCTGGCGGTAGCAGGACTTTTCTTATCTGAGTATAGTGGAAAGAGAAAGAAGGAGGACATGCAAAATGAATTTACAGAATGAAAAATGTGTTATGGTGATAGACGAAAATCTACCCATCGGTATCATCGAGTTTCCGGTGCCTATACTGAAAGGAAATGCGCAGACAATCAAATCAATCCGTGAAAAATTATATGAGCCGGAGTTCTCGGAACTGACAACAGTTGATTTCTCAGATCTGGCGCAAGGCTGTAAGACCTATAATGAGTTTTTGGAAAAGATGAAAGATGTTTCGGAGGCTGAACTGAATTATCTGGGAATTGCTATATACGGTGCGAAGAAGAAAGTTAATAAACTGACCGGGAGCACCGCGTTGCTGCGATAGATGTAGAAAATGGGAAACTGCTTTTGCGGTTTTCTTTTTTATTCTAATTTTATAAGATTTTTATGACAGAACATAAGACAGACACCGAAATTTGCCTATTGTGGACGCATTCTCTTGCTGGTAAAATAGAAGCAATACAGGGTATTTCATAACTATAGAAACAGCGGCAATACGCGAATAATCGACAAGGGGGATATAGCGATGGCAAAGTATATCATGGCATTAGACGCGGGTACTACCAGCAACCGGTGTATTCTGTTCAACGAAAAGGGTGAAATGTGCAGTGTGGCACAGCGGGAATTTAAACAGTATTTTCCGAAGCCGGGCTGGGTGGAGCATGATGCGGACGAGATCTGGGCGAGCCAGTTAGGGGTAGCGGTGGAAGCGATGAATATGATTGGCGTTACCGCAGAAGAGATCGCCGCGATCGGCATTACCAATCAGAGAGAGACTGTGATCGTGTGGGATAAGCATACAGGCGAGCCAATCCATCATGCGATCGTATGGCAGTGCAGAAGGACATCCGAGGACTGTGATGCCCTGAAGGAAAAAGGACTTACAGAGAAGTTCAAACAAAAGACCGGACTTGTGATTGATGCTTATTTTTCGGCGACTAAGGTAAAATGGATATTGGATCATGTTCCCGGAGCCAGAGAAAAAGCACAAAACGGTGATCTGCTTTTCGGCACGGTGGAGACATGGCTGATCTGGAAACTGACCAAGGGCGCAGTTCACGTGACGGATTATTCCAATGCTTCGCGCACGATGTTGTTTAACATTAATACATTGGAATGGGATGAGGACATTCTCGCAGAACTGAATATTCCCAAGTGTATGCTGCCAGAAGTAAAACCTTCCAGCTGCGTTTACGGGAATGCTGACCCATCTTTTCTCGGCGGACCGATTCCCATTGCAGGGGCGGCAGGAGACCAGCAGGCGGCATTGTTCGGGCAGACGTGCTTTACGGCAGGAGAAGCGAAGAATACATACGGAACAGGATGCTTCTTACTCATGAATACGGGGGAGAAGCCTGTATTTTCAGATAACGGGCTGGTGACTACGATTGCGTGGGGACTGGACGGCAAAGTGAATTATGCGCTGGAAGGATCCATTTTTGTGGCAGGAGCGGCAGTGCAGTGGCTGCGGGATGAGATGAGGCTGATTGATTCCGCTATGGATTCCGAGTACATGGCGAAGAAAGTGAAAGATACCAACGGCTGCTATGTGGTTCCTGCATTTACGGGGCTGGGTGCGCCTTACTGGGATCAGTACGCCAGAGGAACGATCGTAGGGATTACAAGAGGCGTGAATAAATATCATATTATCCGCGCTGCATTGGAATCGATAGCTTATCAGGTGAATGATGTGCTGGCAGCGATGGAGGCGGATTCCAAGATTGAAATTACGTCCCTTAAAGTGGATGGTGGCGCCAGCGCCAATGATTTCCTGATGCAGACACAGGCGGATATCGTCAACCTGCCTGTGACCAGACCTCAATGCGTGGAGACGACCGCCATGGGAGCGGCATATCTGGCAGGACTGGCAGTGGGATATTGGGCGAGCAAAGACGATGTAATCAAGAATTGGGTAAGTGACCGGACGTTCAAACCGATTATTGAGCAGGAAGACAGAGAAGAAAGAATCCGGGGATGGAACAAAGCCGTGAAATATGCGTATGGCTGGGCGAAAGAGGATTAACGGAAGGAGATTTATCATCATGTATGATGTGATCATTATTGGAGCGGGGGTATGCGGTGCAGCAGTTGCACGTGAATTATCCCGCTATCAGGCAAAGGTATGCGTAATGGAAAAAGAAGAAGATGTCTGCTGCGGCACTTCTAAGGCGAACAGCGCTATCGTGCATGCCGGATATGACGCTGTGACAGGATCGCTCAAGGCGAAGCTGAATGTACGCGGCAATGAGATGATGGGGGAACTCTCTAAAGAACTGGATTTCCCTTTTGAGAGAAACGGTTCTCTTGTATTGTGCTTTAACGAAGATGAGATGCCGAATCTTCAGGAACTCTATGACAGAGGCGTGGCAAATGGTGTCAAGGAACTTCGTATTCTGAGTAAAGAAGAAGTACTGCGGATGGAACCGAATGTTACAGATGATGTGTATGCGGCGCTGTATGCACCCACAGGAGGAATCGTATGTCCCTTCGGGCTTAATATTGCTCTGGCAGAAAATGCTTGTGCAAACGGCGTGGAATTTCACTTCAACACGGAAGTTACAGAAATTCGCAAGGTGGATGAAGGATATGAATTGCAAACGAACAAAGGCGCATTTCAGACAAAATATGTGGTAAATGCTGCGGGAGTTTATGCGGATAAATTTCATAATATGGTGAGCGGTAACAAGATTCATATTACCGCGAGACGGGGCGACTACTGTCTGTTAGATAAGGAAGCCGGCAAACATGTGTCAAAAACAATTTTTGCACTGCCGGGTAAACTTGGCAAAGGTATTCTGGTCACGCCTACGATACATGGCAATCTTTTGATCGGACCTACGGCGGTCAATGTGGAAGATAAGGAAGGTGTCAACACGACTGCGGAGGGACTGGCACAGGTGATTGAGAAGGCAGGCATGAGTGTGCACAATATCCCGACACGTCAAGTCATCACTTCTTTTGCAGGACTTCGCGCCCATGAGGACGGAGACGACTTTATAATAGGTGAAGTGGAAGATGCGAAGGGCTTCATAGACTGTGCAGGTATTGAATCTCCGGGTATTGCAAGCAGTCCGGCGATTGGTGAGATGGCAGCAGAAATATTGAAAGAAAAGATGGGATTAAAAAAGAAAGATAACTTCATTTCCGCAAGACAGGGAATCAAGAATCCGAATACATTAAGCAAAGAGGAGAGAAATGCACTGATCAAGGAAAATCCAGCCTACGGCAACATTATCTGCCGCTGTGAGATGATCACGGAAGGCGAGATTATTGATGCCATCAGACGTCCTCTTGGAGCAAAATCTTTGGATGGCGTGAAGCGCAGGACGAGAGCGGGCATGGGCAGATGCCAGTCAGGTTTCTGTTCACCCAGAACGATGGAGATTCTGGCAAGGGAATGTGATATGAGCATGTTTGATATCACCAAATCCGGCGGAGAATCTAAACTTGTTGTCGGTACGAATAAAGATACGGTATAGGGAGATAACAATATGAAAAATTACGATATTGTGATTGTCGGCGGGGGTCCGGCGGGACTTGCGGCAGCCGTTAGTGCGAAGCAGAATGGTGTAGACAGTATTTTGATTTTAGAGAGAGATAAAGAACTGGGCGGTATTTTGAACCAGTGCATACACAATGGTTTCGGACTTCACACCTTCAAGGAAGAGTTGACGGGACCAGAGTACGCGGAACGTTTTATCAGACAGGTTCAGGATCTGGGGATCGAGTTTAAGCTGAATACAATGGTGATGGAGATTAGTGAGAACAGAGTCGTGACGGCAATGAACCGGGAAGATGGTTTGTTCGATCTTCAGGCCAAAGCTGTAATTCTTGCAATGGGATGCCGGGAGAGGGCCAGAGGTGCACTCAACATACCCGGTTACAGACCGGCGGGTATTTATTCTGCTGGTACGGCACAGAGACTGGTCAATATGGAAGGCTATATGCCGGGCAGGGAAGTAGTTATCCTTGGTTCCGGCGATATCGGACTGATCATGGCAAGGCGAATGACGCTGGAAGGCGCCAAGGTCAAGGTCGTGGCGGAACTTATGCCGTATTCGGGCGGACTTAAGAGAAATATTGTGCAGTGCTTAGACGACTATGGCATTCCTCTGAAACTGAGTCATACAGTGGTGGATATTAAAGGCAAAGAGCGGGTAGAAGGCGTGACACTGGCACAGGTCGATGAGAACAGCAGACCGATTCCGGGAACAGAAGAGTTCTATTCCTGCGATACGCTTTTGCTTTCGGTAGGGCTGATACCGGAAAACGAGATTTCGCGCGGTATGGGTGTAGAGATCAATCCGGTCACTTCGGGACCGAAAGTAAACGAGAGTCTTGAGACAAACATGGAAGGTGTCTTTGCATGCGGTAATGTGCTTCATGTGCATGATCTGGTTGATTTTGTATCCGAGGAAGCTGCGGCAGCAGGAAGGAATGCGGCGGCTTATGTGAAGACGGTCAGTTTAGGAACCGAAAGTACGAGGCAGTCAGACCGGAAAACTGATGAGGAGTATCTTGCTGAAAGAATACCGGATAAGGCTGCCGAGCAGGAGATATGTCTGATTCCGACATCTGGTGTCAGATACACCGTTCCCTCAACCATCCGTGTCTCACATATGGATGAGCACCTGACCGTGCGCTTTCGTGTTGGTAATGTGTATAAGAACTGCTATGTCAGCGCATATTTTGACGAAAAAAGAGTCATTCACAGGAAACGTCAGGTTGTAGCGCCGGGTGAGATGGAAGAACTGAAGCTGACCAAAGAGCAGATTCTTCAATATCCGAATCTGAAAACTATTACGATCAAGATTGAGGAGGCGTAAGATGGAAGTAAAGAATTTAATCTGCATCAACTGCCCGATGGGATGCGCTCTGACTGTTGAGATGGAAGGAAACGAGGTTGTAAAAATAAGCGGCAATACATGTCCGCGGGGCGAGGCTTACGGACGTAAGGAAGTCACTGATCCGACCAGAATCGTGACCTCTACAGTGAAGGTAACAGGCGGCAAAGCCGAGATGGTGTCTGTAAAGACGAAGCAGGACATTCCGAAAGGGAAGATTTCTGAGTGTATCAAGGCACTGAAGGACGTTGAGGTTCAGGCGCCTGTCTATATAGGGGATGTGATCGTCGCCGATATCGCCGGTACGGGAGTAGATATTGTTGCCACTAAAAATATAGAGCTTTTGTGAGAAAAAGCGCGGGCTATCGATTATGTGATCTGATGGGAGCAGGCGATTATGTCAGAACAGGATTTTTTCAGGAGTGCGTTGTCTGATTTTACTTATGAGGCAGCCAGCGGCGGTGCAATCCGCCACCTGACAGATTTAGGATATACTGTAAAGCAGATCAGCGAAAAGCTGACTTACCCCACACCTTATGAAAGGGTACGAGGGACGGTCTGGCAGCAGTTGCTAGATACGAAAGTAGTACTTACGCATGAGCCGGGCAGCGGGAGAACATGCGGCAAAACAGAGTATGCAGTGGAGCATGATAAGTACGGCAGAACCAGTTACCGGCTTCTGGCGGCGAGTGGGGAGGAAACCAGAGCAATCCGCTGGAAAGTAAGAAGTTATAGCAGGCAGATAGACGGAAGTCTGGCAGAATATCTGGCGAAAATGTGTGAACGCAACGGTGAAGAAGGTGCCTACATAGCTTGTGATTTTGGAATGTGGCAGCGAAGAGAACCTAAGAAACTGGAAGCAGCCATGCAGACGTTAAATGAACGCCAGAGAGAATATATTTCAGGGCTTATCTGGGAAGATAAAGTATGTTACCACAGACTGAATCAGCGGATGAGAGAGATCATGGTGAAACTCTATGAGACCGGACAATATCAGGGAGTGGTTTATTTCCTGCAAACGGAGGAAAAGATAGAGATAAATTAATGTGACACAGGAGTAGAAAGAAAAGTTGGGAGAGAATATTCTGGTGGTAGACGATGAGAAGGAGATTGCCGATCTGTTAGAAGTTTATCTGCAAAGTGACGGATATACGGTGTATAAGTTTTACAGCGGTGCGGAAGCATTACAGTGTATAGAGGAAACAGAGTTAGACCTTGCGGTACTGGATGTTATGCTGCCGGATATCGACGGTTTCCGCATTTGTCAGAAAATCAGGGAGCGGTTTTATTTTCCGGTCATCATGCTTACTGCAAAGATTGAAGATGGCGATAAGATCATGGGTCTGACCATTGGGGCAGACGATTATATCACAAAACCTTTTAATCCTCTTGAAGTGGTGGCCAGAGTCAAGACACAATTGCGGCGCTATACACGTTATAATCATTCTGTGGCGAAACAACCGGCAGAACAGAATGAATACGATATCAGAGGTTTATTGATCAATAAAGATAATCATAAGTGCTTTTTGTATGATAAAGAACTGACCCTCACTCCACTTGAATTTTCTATTCTATGGTATCTGTGTGAGCATCGGGGAACGGTCATTTCTTCAGAAGAATTATTTGAAGCCGTGTGGGGCGAAAAATATCTGGATCAAAACAATACAGTTATGACGCATGTGGGAAGACTGCGGGAAAAGATGAATGAACCGGCCAGAAATCCGCGCTTTATCAAGACTGTGTGGGGAGTAGGGTATACCATTGAGAAATAAGAGAGAAATGAACAATAATGACTTTCATCAGTTCCGGACGAGGATATTTGTGCGGATAGCAGTAATGATGCTTGGTGCGGTGGGAGGCATTTATCTGTTATAT
>CAMXBD010000030.1 GCA_947179245.1 uncultured Lachnospiraceae bacterium
AACAGCCCCTTATAGGGGCAGAGCAAACCACCGGCTAAGCCGGTGGTGCTGATTTCCACGGTTGACAATACTTTACAAAAATAGTATACTCATATGCATCAAACAAATCTATGTGGAAATCTGTCCATATATTATGGAGTCATTGGTATGTCACCGATATTTTCACAGGTTTTTAGACAACAGCATAAATTCTATGGCAGCGGCGTACGATAATTCGATAATTTTATACATTGAATTGAACAAATGTTCCGCGTTGACCGAAAGAAGAAAGAGAGGTAAACTTAATGAACAAGGAGATGGTAGACATGACCAACAGAGAGATACTATTGGCGATTATGGGGCGCATGGATGGAGTGGAAAGTGGTCTGGGCAAGCTGACAGGCAGAATCGATGAAGTAGAAACCAGACTGAATAACCTGACTGATAAAGTTGATGCGATGGAAACAAATATCAACATGGAAATTCAGGCAGTGAGAACAGAGATGGAAGTTGCCAATAAATCATTGAAAAAGGACATTGTTTTCCTTAATGAAAAAATAGACCGCCTCATGATTTTAAAGGATGTGGATGGAATTGAGAAAATGAAAATTCGTATTGATGTGCTCGAACAGGGTTATCAGATGATAAGAGAAAAGATTGGCTGAGAAAAGGATGTAGGAGCCGATGCGCAAGGATAACGCCAAAAAAACAAAATACACATTTTATTTGGGAATGACGGTATTCCTGCTGATCGTTACAACCATCATGGGCGTTTTTGCGTTTACGATGTATGTGGATCATTTTACGGAAAAATCTGACCCTAACCGGTATGATAAGTATTACATCATGATTGCTGAGGACAATAGTTCTTCTTTCTGGCAGTCTGTTTATAGGGGTGCATATGAAGAAGGGCTTCTGCAGAATAGTTATGTAGATCTGTTAAATGGGGCTTTCGATCATAATTATTCCAAGGAGGATATGATGCGGATTGCTATTGCTTCGGAAGTGGATGGAATTATTGTGGCGGCAGATGAAAGTGATGAGATGACGGAACTCATCAATGAGGCAGCAGCAAAGGAAATACCGGTGGTCACACTTTATGGGGATAACACGCAGAGCGAACGGTGTACCTTTGTGGGAATCGGCAGTTATGATCTGGGCAGAGAGTATGGAAGACAGGTACTTGAAATTATGCGCAAAAAGCTTCTTCCAGAGGTGCAGGTTCGGGTGACCCCACTGTATGATGAAAACGGGGTAAGGCTGATGTGGACAGAGACGATGGAATATCTTCCGGTCAAAGTGATGGTTCTGGTAAGTCCACATACACAGGATTCCGGGCAGAATATACTCTGTTCGGGCATTCAGGAGACGATTGACAATGAGAAAGAGGAAGATGTGGAGATTGAATTGTCACTTGTTACTATTGATGATACCAATACTTTTTCTGTGGAGGAGTCTATACGGGATATTTTTATGGAGCAGGAGCAGCCTGATATTATCGTATGCCTTAACGAACTGAATACTGCCTGTGTTTATCAGGCGGTGGTTGACTATAATAAGGTAGGACAGGTCAATATATTGGGATATTATGATTCGGATACGATCTTAAAAGCCGTTGACAGAAATGTGATTTATGCAACAGTGACTATTGACGCTGCGCAGATGGGTAAATACTGTGTGGAGGCTTTGACGGAATATAATACGTTCGGAAATACGAGCCAGTATTTTATTGCGGATATCGAACTGATCAATAAAGACAATGTGGCGGAGTATCTGGACGGAGGTGATGCGGGAGATGAATAAGAAACTGCGTGCATTTTCCGATATGTCGTTACAGGGTAAGATCAGCAGTATCTATATTTTGACAAACCTGTTTGCATGTCTTGTCAACATTCTTTTGATTCTCGGAATCAATCGCATGTCCGGTGAGATGGAGATGGTCTATCGGGATAATCTTAATCTGAATGAGCTGTCGGAGTCACTGGATTCCGTGCAGAGCAGTATGACGGATTATCTGAATGCCAAGACCAGTGACTCTTTGGAGGAATATTACAGAAATTCACAAATTTATATGCAGTTGCTAGAAGGACTGGAAGATGAAATAAATGGTGATTCTTATGACCGCATGAAAAGAAATATCAAGCATATGTCCGGTCAGTATCTTGAGATAGCAGATCAGACGATCGATGCGAAAAGAGGCCGCAACGTCGAAAAATATAGAGCACGGTATGAGAGTGCGTCGCAGATGTATGATTATATCAATACATATATTTATAGTCTGAATAATCAGCAGTTTAAGAATAACTCCGAGAATTATACCGAACTGTCTCAGGCATTCCGGCTTTTTGAGACAGTGGGTATTGCCGTGATTATTGTCGTCATTGGTGTAAACGTTTGTATCATTACGAAACTGGTCGGCGCCATCATCAGTCCGCTCAAGGCGTTGGCAAGGTCTGCAGATGAAGTGGCAAACGGTAATTTTGATGTGGAGCTTTTGGAGGTGCAGACACGAGACGAAATCGGCGTTGTGAGCAGAGCGTTTAATCAGATGGTGGTCAGTATCAGAGAGTATATTGAGCGCATCAGGCACAGCATGGAAGTGGAACGTGTTATGAAAGAAAAGGAGCTGCTGATGGAGACGCACTTGAAGGACGCACAGCTTAAATATCTTCAGGCGCAGATCAATCCACATTTCCTGTTTAATACATTAAATGCGGGCGCACAGCTTGCCATGCTGGAAGGAGCTGAAAGAACTTATCGGTATGTACAGAATATGTCTGAATTTTTCCGCTACAATGTGAAAAAAGGGGATGCAACCGTCACGATACAGGAAGAGATCGAGCTGGTGGACAACTATATTTATATTCTGAATGTCCGTTTTTCAGGGGATATTCATTATGAAAAAAAGGTGGATCAGTCTCTTTTACAGGTAGAAATGCCCAGCATGATCTTACAGCCCATCGTAGAAAACTGTGTCAATCACGGTATCCGCGAGATGGCAGGAGAAGGAAGGATATGGCTTAGTGTCTATAGAATCGATGATGTGGCGTGCATAAGTGTGCGGGATAACGGCGCTGGAATGAGCGCGGAGGCGATCGGCAAGGTTCTTAGCGGAACATACAGGGAAGAGGAGCTTGCAGCAGGCTCAAACGGTATTGGTATGGATAATGTGATAGCAAGGTTAAAACTTTTTACGGAGTGCGATGATGTGATGTCCATCGTCAGTGAAGGTGTAGATCAAGGAACAGAGGTTATCATCTATTTACAGATCAGAGAACGGGAGGAAGAAGATGTATAAGATCATGCTGGCAGATGATGAGGGAATTGTCATTGACTCACTGGAATTTATTATCAGAAAAGAATTCGGCGATGAATGTGTCGTGGAGTATGCCAAAACCGGCAGAAGCGTGATCGAGCTGGCTGAGAAATTCCGACCGGATATCGCTATTATGGATATACAGATGCCGGGAATCAACGGCATTGAGGCGATGAAGGAGATACGTAAGAGTAATAACAGTGTACTCTTTATTGTCATGTCTGCTTATGATAAGTTCGACTATGCGAAAGAAGCGATCAAGTTAGGCGTGATTGAATATATTACGAAGCCGATGGAGCGGACAAAGATTATTTCTGTTCTGAAAAAGGGAATGGAGATGGTTGACAGGGAGCGGGAGAAGAGAAGTAATGATCTTATGGTCAAAGAGAAATTGGAGACTGTCGTTCCGATCATCGAGAGTGGTCTGATTTACGATATTCTGCTTCAGGAAAATTTTGTGGAAGATATTGATAATTATAAAACGATACTTGGTTTAAATGCAACTCACGCCTATATGATCTCTATCGTGTGTGGGGATGGACAGATAGGCAGCCATATGACCAATGCGGTTGGCAGCAGCGTCAAGATGCAGCAGCATTATCAGGAGGTGCGGGAATGTGTGAAAGAGTATTTTGCCTGCATTGTGGGAACCGTCATGTCAAACAAACTGGCTGTCTTAGTGCCTTATGAAAAAGACAGGATGAATTACAACGAAAGAATAGACCTGATAGAGAGGGCGAGAGAACTTGTACGGCATATGCGTAAGAAAACGAATATCAGTTTTCGTATCGGTATCGGCAGGGTAGGAGAGTTAAGGGAGATGGCGGAGTCTCACAATGAGGCGCTTAACGCACTGGCGATTACGACGGGCAGTGTCGCTCATGCAGATGATCTTCCCATTGGATGTGATTATGCGGATGATTATCCGATTCATTTGGAGAAACGGCTGTTTGAAGAGGTAGAGAAGGGAGAAGTCAATCATGCCCGTGCTACAGCCGGCAGCTTTTTTGACTGGATGACCGATAATAATCCGGACAGTATTATGGAGATACGTCTGAAGGCGCTGGAGTTTGCCTTATGGGCAGAACATATTGCTTATGAGAAGGGTGGTATGACATATCAGTTTCGATCAAGACAGGATTATCTTCCGTCGCTTATGGGGACTGATGATCTGGCCGTACTCAAAAACTGGTTTCAAGAGAAAATCACGGATGCGAGCCGGAATAGTTTAGGGAAACGAGAAGAAAAATCCAACAGCATTATAGAGATGTCCAAGGAGTATATTAGGAATAACTTTAATAGGGATATTTCCTTAGATGAAGTGTCCAGAGTGGCGAATATCAGTCCTTATTATTTCAGCAAGATTTTTAAAGAGGGAACAGGAGAAAACTTTATCGAATACCTGACGGGTATCCGTATGGAGAAGGCGAAAGAACTCTTAAGTACGACAGAGTATTCTATGAAAGAGATCTGCTCTATGTGTGGGTATTCCGATCCCAATTATTTCAGCCGTTCCTTTAAGAAAAATGTGGGCGTGACACCTACAGAGTATAAGAATGTGTGAGGAATTTAAGAGAAAATGAGAAAAAAACTGGTTTCTATTCTGTGTCTGGTATTGCTTCTGACAGCCTGCGGAGGCGGCGAACAGAGCAAAGACGCAGCGCAGACTCAGGAAGAAGAGAAAATACAGATTGGTATGAGCTTTGACTCTTTTGTCATAGAGAGATGGCAGCGGGATCGGGACGTATTCGTATCGACAGCCAAAGAACTGGGGGCGGAGGTCAATGTACAGAATGCCAACGGAGATCTGGCTGAGCAGAAGAAACAGATTGATTACTTCATCGAGAAAGGAATGGATGTAATTGTGATCATATGTGTTGACTCAGATGGATTGTCTGCGTCTGTGAATAAGGCAAAGGAAAAAGGCATTAAAGTGATAGCTTATGACCGGCTGATTAAAGAATGTGATGTAGACTTATATATATCTTTTGATAACACGAAAGTAGGCGGAATGATGGCGGATGCATTGATTGACAGCGGGCTTGCCGGAGGTTCAGTCTTAATGCTGGGTGGTTCAACCGCGGATAATAACGTGCCGCTTGTGGAGGGAAAATTCCGAAGAACCATGCAGGAGAACAAAGTTGCGATCCTTGATTCCTTTCATGCGGACGGATGGCTGGCGGAACTGGCAGCTGAGTATGCTTACGATCATATAGATGTGGTCGCTAAGGCGGATGCAATTATGTGCGGTAACGACGATATTGCCAGCAGGGTCGTGCCCGTGCTTGCCGAGAAACAGTTGGCGGGCAGAAAGCTGGTAGTGGGGCAGGATGCTGACTTGGAGGCATGCCAGAGAATTGTAGAAGGCACACAGCTCATGACAGTGTATAAGCCGGTGGAGCGGCTGGCACAGCGTGCGGCAGAGTGCGCAGTGGCATTGGCGCAGGGCGAGGAAATTACAGGTGATGATGTTACCATGCTGGATAACGGAAGCTATTTGGTTCCCTATGTCGGTTTAGAACCGATCAGCGTGACGAAAGAGAATATCAATGATGTGATTATCAACAGCGGGTTTCATCTGAAAGAGGATGTTTATCTGAATGTGCCGGACGAGATGCCATAATGCGGTATGAGTCAATAGAATAGGATTTTTTTGTACAGGACAAATTTGCAATAGCAATTTTGTCCTGTTTTTATGCAATAAAAGGACAAGTGTCATGTGGGAAATATACAGAATATAACAAAAATATCCAGTTTATTATGTGGTATATTCACAATATCAGATGGAGTAAGAGAAAACTTCACTGTAACGAATCTTAATAATGAAAGGGAGGATTTGCAAAGATGAAAAGAAAATTACTTGGCGCTTTACTCAGTGTTGCGATGGTTGCTTCTTTATTAGTCGGCTGTGGTTCCGACGGCGGCGCAGCGACAACAACAGCGGACAATGCGGGAGAGGCGCAGACAGAAGCATCTGCGGACAATAGCGAGGCAGAGGCACCTGCGGGTGATGCTGAGACAGAGGCTCCGGCGGAGACGGCTTCTGCAGGCGGAAAAATTGGTATTTCCATGCCAACACAGTCCTTGGAGCGTTGGAATCGTGACGGCGCTTATCTGGATGAGCAGTTCAAGGCAGCAGGTTTTGAGACGATTCTTACTTTCTCCGACAACGATTCCGGAAGACAGGTAAATGATATCCAGAACATGCTGGCAGACGGCGTTGACTTATTGATTGTTGCAGCGATTGATGGTGAAGCATTAAACACGGCAATGAACGAGGCAGCAGATGCAGGCGTTCCGGTTATCGCTTATGACCGTTTGATTATGAACGATGCGGTTTCCTATTATGTATCTTTCGACAACTACACAGTTGGTAAATTACAGGGTGAATTTATCGTAGAGCAGCTTGATCTGGCCAATGCGGGCGATACTGTATACAATCTGGAAATCACAGCAGGCGACCCTGCCGATAACAATGCAGGTTATTTCTATAACGGTGCTGTAGATACTCTGAAGCCTTACATTGATTCAGGTACATTGAATATTGTGTCCGGTCAGATGGATTTCGACACGGTTGCTACTGCACAGTGGAATACAGATACAGCTCTTGAGAGAGCACAGAACGTTCTTTCTTCCTATTATGCAGACGGTACACAGCTTGATGTATGGCTTTGCTCCAACGATTCTACAGCTTTAGGTGTTGCACAGGCAGTTACATCAGACTATGCAGGTTCCAATTCTGTATTGATTACAGGTCAGGATGGTGACGAGGCTAACTTAAAGAACATCGTTGATGGCGTACAGACAATGACTGTATATAAGAACGTAAGTAACGAGTCCATCGTTACATTAGGACTTGCAAAGGCAATGCTTGCAGGAGATACGATTGATGAATCTCTGATCCCGTCCTTCGGCATCGAGTGCGCATATGATACAGAGTCTTATGAGACTTCTGAAGGTAATAAGTGCCCTTCATTCCTGCTTGTACCGAATGTAATTACGAAAGACAATCTTCAGGAACTGGTTGATACAGGTCTGTATACAATGGGTGATGACGGATATTTGTCCGCAAACTAATGAAATAAAAATCATGTTAAGAACCTGAAAGGGGGCGGGCGTCTGTCCCGCCTTTCTTTTTCGGGTTTGTGATGATAGAAGGAGAGGAGGAAATCTTTTGGGTGATACGATATTGGAAATGAAATCCATTACCAAGGAATTTCCGGGAGTAAAGGCACTGGATAATGTAAATTTGGTGGTTGAGCGTGGAGAGATCCATGCACTGATTGGTGAGAATGGTGCGGGAAAGTCCACATTGATGAATGTATTGTCCGGAACATACCCTGTGGGTAGTTATTCGGGCGAAATCTATTATAATGGGGAACTTTGTCAGTTTAAGACATTAAGGGACAGCGAGGCGAAAGGAATCGTTATTATTCATCAGGAATTAGCGCTGATTCCGCTTCTCACAATCGGCGAGAATATGTTTCTGGGAAATGAAAAAAAGAGTAAGTTGGGGCACATTGACTGGGATCTTACTTACAATGAGGCTGAAAAACATATGAGGCAGGTCGGATTAAATGAATCTGCCCAGACCTTGATCAAAGATATCGGAACAGGTAAGCAGCAGCTTGTGGAGATCGCAAAGGCATTTTCTAAGAATGTGAAGCTGCTCATTCTGGATGAACCGACATCTTCGCTCAATGACGAGGATGCGAAGATGCTTCTGGATCTTTTGATAGAATTTAAGAAAAACGGATTGACATCAATCATTATTACACATAAATTGAACGAAATTATCTACTGTGCGGATAAGGCAACGATCATCCGTGACGGTTCTACGATTGAAACACTGGTAAAAGGTGTGGATGAATTCAGTGAAGACCGGATCATCAAAGGCATGGTTGGACGTCCTATGGATGACCGTTATCCGAGTCGTGAGCATAAGGTACGCAGTGAAGTTGGACTGGAAGTCAAAAACTGGACGGTTTATCATCCGCTTTACCATGAAAAAATAGTAGACAACAATATTTCTTTTAAGGTACATAAGGGCGAAGTGATAGGCTTTTCCGGGCTTCAAGGAGCAGGGCGTACAGAGCTTGCAATGTCTATTTTCGGTAAGAGTTATGGCACAAATATCAGCGGTGAGCTGTATCTGAACGGACAGAAAGTTGATCTGAAGAATCCGGAACAGGCAATTCACCACAAACTTGCCTATGTTACGGAGGACAGGAAAGTTAATGGGTTGATTCTTGGTGAATCCATCCGCTTTAATACGACGCTTGCCCGTCTGGATAAGGTATGTTCTAAAGGAGTTATTGATACAACGAATGAAAAGAACGTAGCGGAGGAAATGACAGAAGCTATGGGAACGAAGACACCGTCCATTGAGCAGCAGGTTGGTAATCTGTCTGGCGGTAATCAGCAGAAGGCGCTGCTCGGTAAATGGATGTTCACGGAACCGGATGTTCTGATCTTGGATGAGCCGACCCGTGGTATTGATGTAGGAGCAAAGTATGATATTTACTGTCTGATCAATCAGATGGTAGAAGACGGCAAATCGGTCATCATGATTTCTTCGGAAATGCCGGAACTGATTGGCATGTGCGACCGCATTTATATCATGAATGAAGGCGAACTTCGTGGTGAATTGGATGCAAAAGAAGCTACTCAGGAGAAGATCATGAGCTACATTATCAGTGCCACAGCTTAAAGCGAAAGGAGTGTTGTAATCATGTCAACGAAAAAAGAAAATGCAGGCAGCCAGTTTAATTTAGGAGCTTTTCTGACTAAAAATAGTATGGTTATTGCCCTTGTAATTGTATTTATTTTATTTTATTTTTTAACAGGCGGACGTCTGTTATATGCGCAGAACATGTCGAACCTTCTTCTTCAGAACGGTTATGTACTTGTTATGGCGTGCGGTATGTTATTGTGTATTCTGACCGGTGGTAACATTGATTTGTCGGTAGGTTCCGTGATCTGTATGGTAGGCGGTATGGCGGCAGTTCTGCTTACCAATCACGGCGTCAGCGTTTTTCTGACTATTCCTTTATGTATTCTGGTTGGTCTGGCGGCTGGTATCTGGCAGGGCTATTGGATTGGCTATGTGAGAATCCCGCCCTTCATCACAACATTAGGCGGTATGTTTATCTTCCGTGGATTCGGACGTCTGATACTGGACAGTAAAACCGTAGCAGTTCAGGACGAGACTTTCCTGAATATTTTCACGGCATATATTAAGATTCCGGGACTTGATACAGATGCGCATATCTGGTCACCGCTGCTGATCGGTGTGTTGGCAGTTGCATTTATTATCTATAGTACGATTTCTTCCCGTGCCAATAAGGCTAAGAAGGGGTATCGTCAGAACAGTGCGTTAGCTGACTTCGGACGTGCGGGAATCATTTCTGTTGTGCTGTTGTTCTACTGTTATCTGCTTACCCAGTATAAGGGAATCTCCGTTATGCTTGTATGGGTGGTAGCCATCTGTCTGATTTATCACTTTATTACATCCAAGACTGCATTCGGACGTTACTTTTATGCAGTAGGTGGTAACGAGAAGGCGACCCAGCTTTCAGGTATCAATACGAACAAAGTATACTTTATCGCGTATGCAAACATGGGCTTACTCGCCGGTCTGTGCGGTCTGCTGTGTCTGGCGCGTGTAGGTTCCGTCAACGGTTCTACAGGTACATCCTTCGAGATGGACGCTATCGGTTCCTGTTTCATCGGTGGAGCTTCTGCATATGGTGGAAGCGGTACGATTCCGGGAGTTATCATTGGTGCACTCCTTCTTGGTGTCATCAACATGGGTATGTCCATCATGGGTATCGGCGACTCATGGCAGTATGTTGTAAAGGGCGGCGTGCTCTTACTGGCAGTTATCTTTGATGTTGTTTCTAATAGGAAGAGTGGGAAATAAAAAATGAATTGAGCGTGGGGAGAAGTTAAGAGCTTCTCCCTATTCAACAGTCTTCCGATACACAAGCGGAGACATTCCATAATACTTCTTAAAAGTCTCGCAGTAATAGCTGGCAGTGCAGAAGCCGTATTCGTAAGCGATGTCTGTCATGCTTTGGTCAGAGGTGAGCAGTGCGGTGAGACTTTTTCTTAAGCGTAGTTTTGTAGTATATATGACAGGAGTGTCATTGAGATATTTTCTAAAGAGCAGAGAACATCTGCTTTTACAGCATGTGCCGGATTGTGCAATCTTTTCGAGCGTAATCTTTTCCATATAGTGTTCCTCGATATATTTCATCATATTTCTGAGTGAAATAAGGTCAGAGGATTCCGTTATTCTGTCTGAATTTTCAAGATCAAGATTTTCATACAATATTGTTATAAAAACGGAGAACGGTAGGAAATCCATGCAAAGTAATCAGAGGGATTGGCGAACACGACAGAATATATTATGATAAGGACAAGGAGATTACCGCGGTGGATCTGGAAGAAGAACGTATGCTGCGGTGAAGTGGAAATATATAAAACAATCAGGAGGTTACTATGGAAAACAAATATGCAATAGATTGGGATGCATATGCCAAGAAATCAAGGCAGGCAGCGGCTGAAGGTGCAGTCCTTCTTAAGAATGAAAAGAATGCTCTCCCGCTAAAAGAAGGGGAGAAACTGTCAGTATTTGGGCGGATCCAGTTCGATTATTACAAGAGCGGGACAGGTTCCGGCGGTATGATTAATACCCGCTATGTGGCAGGTATTCTGGATGCTTTGAAGGAAGAGAAACTCGAACTTAATCATGAATTGGAGCAGGTTTATAAGGAGTGGATTAAGGACAATCCTTTTGATATGGGCAAAGGATGGGCGCAGGAGCCATGGAGTCAGAAGGAAATGCCGCTAAGCCGTGAGATTGTGGAGCGGGCGGCTGCGCAGAGCGACGCGGCAATAGTAGTGATTGGACGTACAGCAGGAGAAGACCGTGATGCTGCTAATGAAAGGGGCAGCTATTATCTCTCAGAAGAGGAAGAGAGAATGCTTGAGAGAGTATGCCTGATTTTTGATCGGGTGATTGTTGTGCTGAATGTGGGGAATATCATTGATATGAAGTGGGTAGAAACCTACGAACCGCAGGCGGTGCTCTATGCATGGCAGGGCGGTATGGAAGGCGGTCATGCAGTGGCGGATGTCCTGATGGGCAGAGTGAATCCCTGTGGCAGACTGGCGGATACGATAGCCTATTCTGTGGAAGATTATCCTGCGGCATCTAATTTCGGCGGTGCGGATGGCAATCAATATGCGGAGGATATCTATGTTGGATATCGCTATTTCGAGACTTTTGACGCTGTCAGGGCGAAAGTGCTGTATCCGTTCGGTTATGGACTCTCTTACACTTCTTTTGAGATGCATAGTGATATGGAAGTTAGGGAGGATGGCTGTATTTTCCGTGTAAAAGTAAAAAATACCGGCGATGCGGCGGGAAAAGAAGTCGTTCAAGTGTATGTCAGCGCACCGCAGGGGCAGCTAGGAAAACCATCGCGTGTTTTGGCGGCATTTGGCAAGACAAGATGCTTAGATGCGGGGGAAGAACAGGAACTGCAGCTTGAAGTGAAGAAAAGTATGATTGCCTCCTACGACGACAGCGGCGTGACAGGGCATAAGTCCTGTTATGTATTGGAAGCCGGAAATTATCAGTTTTATGTTGGGGAAGATGTTAGAAATGCGAGTCTGGCAGGCAGTATGGAAGTAAAAGAAACGGAAGTGACGATACAGTGTACGGAGGCGTTGGCACCGGTGGAGGCATTTGACCGGATGAAACCGATGGAAGAGCAGGATGGGAAGATTTCTGTCTCATGGGAGAAAGCGCCTCAGCGTACTTACAGTATGGCACAGAGAAGCAGGGAAGAGGAGAAGAAAGAGTTACCCTATACCGGAGAACGGGGATACAAGCTGGCGGATGTATATGACAAAAAGGTGTCCATGGAAGCATTTGTCGGGCAGCTTAGTGATGAAGATTTATGCTGTATCGTCCGCGGTGAGGGAATGTGTTCGCCGAAAGTAACGCCGGGAACGGCAGCAGCTTTCGGCGGGGTTACAGAATCACTGGCAGAGTACGGTATTCCGTGTGGCTGCTGTGCAGACGGTCCGTCCGGTATCCGTATGGACTGCGGGACATATGCCTTTTGCCTGCCTAATGGGACTTGTCTGGCGTGCAGCTTTAACGAGGAGCTGATTGAAGAACTTTATGAGATGGAAGGCGCGGAACTGCGGAAGAACCGTATTGATATTCTGTTAGGACCGGGCATGAATATTCACAGGCATCCTTTGAATGGGCGTAATTTTGAGTATTTTTCGGAAGACCCTTTGCTTACCGGTAAAATGGCGGCAGCACAGATCAGGGGAATGAGTAAATATCAAGTTACCGGAGCATTGAAGCATTTTGCATGCAATAATCAGGAATATCACCGCAGAAAATATAATTCCGTGGCATCAGAACGCGCCCTGCGGGAAATTTACCTGAAAGGCTTTGAAATCGCAGTCAGAGAAGGTGGCGCGTATGCGATTATGAGTACTTACGGCGGAATCAACGGTCTGTGGACGGCTGGAAATTATGACCTGCTCACAACCATTCTTCGGAAGGAATGGAATTATGACGGTCTTGTGATGACCGACTGGTGGGCGGAAATTAATGATGAAGGCGAGATTGCAACAAGGGAAAATGTTGCCGCTATGGTGCGGGGACAGAATGATGTTTACATGGTAGTACAGGATTCGGCCAAAAATTCCAGCGGGGATAACTTAGGAGAGTGCCTTAAGAATGGTACACTACAGCGCGCTGACCTGCAAAGATGTGCCGCAAATATTCTGAATGTGCTGATGCGTTCTGTAGTCATGGACAGGAGCCTTGGAAGAATCAGCAAAGAGGAACAGGAAGCATCTGAGGCAATGGCGGAAGACGATAAGGTCGATTTTGATATTCAGTGGTATTCCTTAAATGATAAATTGGAGCTGGACGGCAAAGAGATTGATACAGGAAAAGGTAGTTCCTTTGTGTGTGGACTACAGTCAGAGGGGAGAACCACTTATAAGATACATTTCAAGGCGAAGGTGGATGCTTCAGAACTTGCGCAGGTGTCGTTATCTGTCTTTATAAACGGTACATTGAAAAAGACGTTTACGCTAAACGGGACAGGTGGTGAATATGTGGAAAGAGAGCAGGTATTGGATACATTTTTCAATCCGAATAATTATTTGAAGCTCTACTTTGCGGAAAGCGGGATGCAGATTGAAAAGATAACGATAGAGCGTGTGGAACAGCCGGTCGTAACAGGCACAAAATAAAACTGATAGAAAGGACAGGGATAAATGAAAACAAAAATGACAAACATACAGCGCAGAGATGCGGGATTAGCGTACATTTCGGATGATAGTATTTTCGAGGAGCAGCTGGTATGCAGGAAAATCTTACAGAAATTGAATTTCATGGACCGCTCCGATTTTGCAGGAATCAAGGAGGTAGTAAAAGAGCTTTTCGGAAAATCCGAGGAAGCTTTCGTGAATCCGCCTTTTTACTGTGATTATGGGAAACACATCGAAGTGGGTAAGAATTTTTTTGCAAATTATAACTGCACGCTTCTTGATGTGGCTAAGATCAAGATTGGTGACAACTGCCAGATGGCTCCGAATGTGGCAATCTATACGGCGGGGCATCCTGTTCATCCGGTGAGCCGCAATTCCGCCTATGAGTACGGCAAGGAAGTGACGATTGGCGACAATGTGTGGCTGGGCGGCAATACGGTTGTATGTCCCGGCGTGCATATCGGTGACAATGTAGTGGTCGGCGCGGGCAGTGTGGTGACGAAAGATATTCCGGACTGGTGTATTGCCGCCGGAAACCCATGCAAAGTGATTCGCAAGATCACGGACGAGGATAAGAGAAAGCTTTTCCGTGACGAGGAAATCGATGAGGAAGCATGGGCGGACATCGTGGAGCGGATGGAGTTCTAGCGGCAGAGGGATATTGGGAGTAAACATATAAAGAGATAGATAATTATCCTCTCTTGTGGTATCATGTGTATGAGCATATGGATAGCGGCAGTGTATTCTGGGGAGTATACTGCCAGCCTTTTGCCACCATAAGAACAGAGGACAGACAAGTGTCACTTCAATTTTATTTCGGGGCTTCCGGCTCCGGCAAGAGTCAGCAACTTCATAAAGATATCATATGGGCATCCCAGCAAAATCCGCAGACGGATTATCTGTTGATCGTGCCCGATCAGTTCACCATGCAGACACAGATGGATCTGGTGGTGGAGCATCCACGGCATGTTATTATGAATATAGACGTCTTAAGCTTTGGAAGACTTACCCACCGTATCTTAGAAGAGGTGGGCTGTGAGGATGTCCCGGTTTTGGATGATACGGGTAAAAGTCTGGTTCTTCGCAATGTGGCAGGTCTGTGCCGGGACAGATTACAGGTTATGGGCGCCCATTTGCACAAGATTGGCTATATTCATGAGATAAAGTCTGCTATTTCGGAGTTTATGCAGTATGGCATCGGACTGCAGGAGATGGAGAAGCTGACGGAGTATGCGAGATCTCGCGGGGCGCTGTACTATAAATTGCAGGATATGGGCGTTTTATATCAGGCGTTCTTAGATTATATTCATGATAAATTTATTACCACCGAAGAGACATTGGACCGGCTTAGGGCAGCATTGCCGAAGTCTGATATTATCAGGAACAGTGTGATCGTTTTCGATGGGTTTACCGGATTTACGCCTATACAGAACCGTGTGATTCAGGAATTGATTAGATTGACTAAGAGAGTCATTGTAACGGTGACTATCGACGATAGGGAGAATCCTTATCAGCTTGACGGGGAGCACAAGCTGTTTCATCTGAGCAAGAAGACGGTAGCGGATTTACGAAGACTTGCAAAAGAGGTGGATGTGCCGGAAGATAAACCGGTGTGGTGTAAGGACAGGACATCGGGACGTCTGTGGCGGTTTGCACAGAATGCGGAGCTGTCCCATTTAGAGCATAATTTGTTTCGTTATCCCGCAGAGGTGTATGAGGGACAAGTGGAGAACCTGCATCTGTATGAGGCATCTACTCCGAAAGAGGAGATCAGGCAGACCTGTATTGCAATTCGGAAACTGCTTATGGAGCAGGGCGAGGATGCAACTATGGCGAAAGGTTTACATAACACAGAAAGCCTCCATTACCGCGACATTGCAGTGGTGACGGGCGATATGGAAGTTTACGGCAGCCTTGTGGAGGAAGAGTTTGCCAAATTCGACATTCCAATCTACTTGGATCACACCAGAGGGATTCTGCGGAATCCTTTTGCAGAATATATCAGAAGCGCATTGCAGATTGTGCTTCAGGATTTTAGTTTTGAGTCAGTATTTCATTATCTGCGTACCGGATTGACCGGATTTGACGCGGAGGATGTGGATCGTCTGGAGAATTATATCCGCCGATTCGGTATCCGTGGGAAGAAACGGTGGAGCAGTCTTTTTATCTATAAGGAGGACAATAAAGAAGGTGAAGAGGCAGCACTAGAGCAGTTGACATGCTGCAACGCCATGCGTGAGAGGATGATGGAACAGCTTGCGCCGTTGCTTGCCCCAGTTCGCACTGCAGGAGAGATGGTACGCGCCCTTTATGATTTTATCGTGCAAAATGAGATACAGCAGAAATTAACGGATTATGAGCGGGATTTCAAAGAAAAAGGCGATCTGACGCGTGCCAAAGAGTATGGGCAGGTTTATGCGATGGTGATTGATCTGCTGGATCAGATTTATGGTCTGCTTGCAGAAGAAGAGATGGAGTTCAGGGAGTTTGCTGATATTCTGGATTCGGGACTTACGGAGATCAGCGTCGGGACAATTCCCCAGAATGTAGACCGTGTGCTGGTGGGAGATATCGAGAGAACGCGTCTGACACAGGTCAAAGCGCTCTTTTTCTTAGGAGTAAATGATGGGAACATCCCGAAAGGGACAGGAAACGGCGGAATCATCTCGGACATCGACAGGGAATTCTTAAGGGAATCGGAACTGGAACTGGCGCCTTCGCCCAGACAGCAGATGTATATACAACGGCTATACCTGTATCTGAATATGACGAAGCCCTCGGAAAAACTGTATCTGTCTTATGCCAAGATCGGAAATGACGGACGAAGCCTTCGCCCCGCTTATCTGATAGATCTGGTGAAAAAGTTGTTTCCGGCTCTTACAGTGGAAGCGCCGGAAAATGAGCCCATGGTGGAGCAGCTTGTGTGCGGTGCAGACGGTGTCGGATTGATGGCTGATATGCTGCGGGAATATGCAGGCGGCAGGCTTACCGGGGAGTCAAAGCGGCAGATGTATACTTTTTATCATAGTTATCACAGCAGACCGGAGTATCAGGACACAGTTGACCGCTTGATTGAAACAGCTTTTTACCGCTATTCGGATACACCGCTGTCAAAGGTAGTGACCCGCGCATTGTACGGCAGGATGTTGTTAAACAGCGTCAGCCGTTTGGAAAAGTATGCCGCCTGCGCGTACGGGCATTTCCTGCAGTATGGTCTTGCCCTGCGGGAGCGTGGCGATTACAGTTTTGAAGACGTGGATATGGGCAATGTTTTTCACGGCGTGCTGGAATTGTTTGCGCAGAAGCTTGCGGAGAACGACTACACATGGTTCGATTTTCCGGAAGAAGAAGCAGGAAGGCTGGTGGCGGAAGCAGTTGAGGCATATGCGATGGATTATGAAGAGACGATTTTGTACAGCAGTGCCCGCAATCAACATTTGTTAAAGAGGATGACCAGAATCCTGAACCGCACTGTGCTGACATTGCAGACACAGCTTAAGAAGGGTTCTTTTGTGCCCGAACAGTTTGAGATGTCTTTCTCTATGATTGAAAATCTGGATGCACTCAACATTGCTTTGAACGAGCAGGACAAAATGCGTCTGCGCGGACGTATCGACAGAGTGGATACATGCGAGATGGAGGATAAGGTCTATGTGAAAGTCATCGACTATAAGTCCGGCAGCCGCAAATTTGATCTGGCGGCGCTCTATTATGGACTGCAATTACAGTTGGTGGTCTATATGAATGCGGCAGTCGAGATAGAGCAGAAGAAACATCCCGATAAGAAGATCGTTCCGGCGGCGATGCTGTATTATCACATCGATGATCCTATGGTAGAGGACGGAGAGGGAATGACGCCGGAGCAGATCAATGCTAAACTGTTGCAGGAACTTAAGATGACCGGGTTGGTCAATGATAGTGACGAGGCTGTCAGACTGCTTGACAAAGAGTTTACCGATAAATCTGAAATTTTGCCGCTAGAGCGGAAAAAGGACGGTTCCTTCTCGGCTTACTCAAGTGTCATAAACGAAGAAGATATGCAGATAGTATCGAATTATGTAAACCATAAAATACGACAACTTGGAAGCGGAATTTTGGATGGGACTATATCGGTCAATCCCTATGAACAGAATGGAAATCAGGCATGTACCTACTGCGCGTACAAAACTGTATGCGGGTACGACGGCAGAATTGAAGGATATGGGATGCGTAAGCTTCCGAAGATGAGCGGAGATGATGCACTGCGGGAGATGCGGGATGAGCTGGATGCCGAATGATTGAACGGCAGAGGCGATAGCCAGACGGCAGTCTGGCTTGGAGGGCAGTATGGGTATTTCGTTTACAGAAAAACAACAGAGAGTGATTGACGCAAGAGGACGTAACCTGCTTGTATCTGCCGCCGCAGGATCGGGGAAAACGGCAGTGCTGGTGGAACGCATCGTTAAGATGGTCAGTGACAGTGAACATCCGGTGGATATTGACAGGCTGCTTGTGGTGACGTTTACAAATGCCGCGGCCTCAGAGATGCGGGAGCGGATCAGTAAAGCGTTAAATGACAGGCTTGCGGCAGACCCGGAGAACGAGCATTTACAGAGACAGACCACGCTTTTACATAATGCCCGCATCACAACCATTGACAGTTTCTGCCTTTTCGTGCTGCGAAACCAATTTCACACCATCGGTCTTGATCCGGGGTTTAGGATCGCCGAGGAAGGAGAAGGCAGGCTGATGCGGCAGGATGTGCTGGCGGAAGTGATTGAGGCATGTTATGCCGCTGGAGAGCCGGAGTTCCTAAATTGTATGGAATATTTCAGTCTGGGCAGCAGGGATACGGCAGTGGAGGAAATCGTATTAAAACTCTATGACTTTGCCATGAGCACTCCTTTTCCGGAAAAGTGGCTGGAAGAGCGGAAACGGGATTATGACGTGGCAGCAGATGAAGAAGTAACAGTAGATGCAGATGCTGTGACATTTGAGGATATCCCGTGGGTGGCGGACTTAATGCGGCAGACGCGGCTTCTTCTGGAGGGATGCATGGTGAAATTAGCAGAGGCGATTCACTTGTGTGAAGAGCCTGATGGCCCTTATATGTACGGTGAATTGTTGGAACGTGAGCGGGAGATGGTGGAGGGAATTTTGCATAAGTGCCCAGAGGTAAATGGCATAGAAGATGGCATACAAGAGAAGCAGGAAAAAGAAGACAGCTATGATGCCCTCTACACAGCTTTTGGCACACTGCACTTTGACAGGATTCCTTCCAAGAAGGATGAGACAGTTTCCCAGATTAAGCGGGAAATGGCTAAAAATCTCCGCACAGAAGTGAAAGAACAGCTCGGCGATCTGCAGAAGAAATATTTTTTCAGAACAAAAGAACAGATTTTACAGCAGATGGAAGTCTGCGGCAGGGCTGTGGAATCGCTGGTGGATCTGACGCTGGCATTCAAGAAAGCCTTTGATGCGAAGAAACGTGATAAGAATATTCTGGATTTTGATGATATAGAGCATTTTGCATTATCTATTCTTGTAAAAGAGGAGGAGGACAGATGCGTGCCGACGGAGACGGCGCTTGAATACCGCAATTATTTTCATGAAATACTCATTGACGAATATCAGGACAGCAATCTGGTTCAGGAATATATTCTCTCCTGTATTTCCGGTGAGGACGAGGGAAGATATAATCGTTTCATGGTAGGAGATGTGAAACAGAGTATCTATAAATTCAGGCTGGCGCGACCTGAGCTGTTTCTGGAAAAATATGAGGCTTACGGTGCACAGCAAATGAACGGGCAGGTTGAGAAAATAGATCTTCATCAGAATTTCCGAAGCCGCATCGAGGTGCTTAACACTACCAACACAGTCTTTGAGCAGATTATGGGAAAAGATGTGGGCGGTATTGTATACGATGATCTGGCGGCATTGCACGCGGGAGCGGTGTATCCGGCGCAGACAGGGAATCCGGAGGAAAGCGGATCTTTTGGGCTAAACGGAACTGAGGCGGGGAGTAATTCAAATGCAACGGAATTGTTAATCTACCGGACGGACGCAAAGCCGGAGGATGTTTCCGCAAAGGAACAGGAGGCGTATGGCGTTGCACTAAAAATTAAGGAATTGATGCGGGGTTTTCGGGTGACGGACAAGGAGAGCGGTACGCTAAGACAGCTTACTTACCGGGATATTGTGATTCTGCTCCGCACTACGTCAGGCTGGGATGAGATTTTCAAACGTGTGTTGGAAGAGGAAGGCATTCCGGTGCATATGACTTCGCGGACAGGGTATTTTGTGGCGAGCGAAGTTCAGGAACTGCTTCATTTCCTGCGGATTCTGGACAATCCGTTACAGGATATTCCGCTTTACGGTGTGATGCATACATATTTAGGCGGTTTTGATGAAGAGGAGATTGCCCTGATCAGAGCGTCCTATCCCAAGAAAAAGTATTTGTACGATGCGGTGAAGGCGTGTATGTGTGCGGAGTCAGAGGCAGAGAAGACAGCTTCGGGCATGGAGGTAAGCCAGACAGAAGCGGCATCCGTGGATGCGCTATCAGTTCGAGATGAACTTGCCGGCAAGATCAAGATATTTCTTGAACGCATCAACCGCTACCGTGGATTATCCGCTTATCTTTCCGTACAGGAGCTGCTACAGACGATTCTGCGGGAGACAGATTACCTGAATTATGTGGCGGTGAAGCCTGAGGGAAATAAACGCCGTGCCAATGTGGAGATGCTGCTCGTCAAGGCTGCGGATTATGAGAGGACAAGTTATTTCGGACTGAATCATTTTCTGCGCTACATGGAACAGTTGGAAAAATATGAGGTAGATTACGGCGAGGCGGGCTTGCAGGATGAGAATGCCGATGTGGTGCGGATCATGAGTATTCATAAGAGTAAGGGACTGGAATTTCCAGTGTGTTTCGTGTCAGGGCTTGCAAAAGGATTCCAGACGAAAGATGTGAACAGTCATCTCGTGCTGGATATTGATGCAGGAATCGGCGTAGACTATGTGAATCCTGCGATGCGCGTGCGGGGAAGGGACTTGCGCAGAAATGTTATCGCCGAGAAGCTTAAAGTAGACAATCTGGCGGAAGAGATGCGTATTCTGTATGTAGCAATGACAAGAGCCAAAGAAAAACTGATTCTGACAGGCAACGTGAAGACACCGGATAAGATGATGGCGTCATTACTGCCGTTGCAGCAGAAGAAGGAGACGCTCCTGCCCTATGATGTACTTATGGGCAGCGGTAGTTTCTTGGATCTGATTCTATATGCTCTCGCCAGAAATCACTGTATGGACGGAATTTATCAGGAATGCGGACTGCCGCCGGCATCTCAAGAGGTTTCCTGTTCACAAAGCGAATCCCGCCAAGTTAATTCCGCGGGAATTTACCAAGTTAATTCCGCAGGAATTTACTTCAGGGACATGAGCATTCATGTCTCACTCTCAGGCTGGGAAGATACAGTGGAGGAAAAGCTGGATGAGACCGTACGTATGGAGGAGGCAAAGTACAGACTTCTTACGTCTGATGTGATGGAAGATGTGGATACTACGCTTATGACATATATGTCGGATAGATTTTCTTATCAGTATCCTCATGATAATCTGCGCAATCTCTATACGAAGACGACAGTGTCGGAATTAAAGATGGCTGGAATGCAGGAAGAAACCGACTTTTCTTTTAAGATGTATGAAGAGGAGACGGTAGTGCCTTACTTGCCCGGATTTCTGGAAAAAGAGGAGCGTGTCAGTGGTTCTGTGCGAGGCAGCGCTTTCCATAAAGTGATGGAATTATTTGACTTTACAAAATTGACTAAAGAAGTCAACATGAATAGAGCAGCTGCCACTAAGATGCTGGAACACCAGCTTGCCGATATGCGCAAAGAAGGACGGCTGTCAGAAGAATACTATGCGGCAGTGTCAGTGCCTAAAATCGTGAAGTTTCTGATGAGTGAGGCGGCGTTCAGGATGAGTGAGGCGGCGAGGAACGGCAGACTGTACAAGGAGCAGCCTTTCGTGATGGGGCTTCCTGCTGACCGCCTGAACAGTGATTTTCCGCAGGAGGAAACGGTTCTCATTCAGGGAATCATAGATGTTTTTTTTGAGGAGGACGGCAGGTATGTTCTGCTGGACTACAAGACGGATGTGGTGGAGACAGCAGAACAGTTAGCCAAACGCTATCATGTACAGCTTGACTATTATGCGGAGGCGCTGGAACAGTCTTCCGGCTATCGGGATACGGAGAAAATTCTCTACTCCTTTAAGCTGGGGGAAGAGATTCGATTGATTTAATAAGGAGATGAACTAATTCTGAAAAGGGTATGATATTATGACAATTGTTTATAAGAACAGAAAACTTTCTTCTTCACAAATTATATTATTGGGATTTCTCGGAGTGATCGCTGTGGGAACGATTTTCTTAATGCTTCCGTGTTCCAGAGCAGGTACAGGCGGAGCACCGTTTCTTGATGCACTGTTTACGGCGACTTCAGCAGTCTGTGTGACGGGACTTGTCACTAATGATACTGCGACTTACTGGTCCGCATTCGGGCAGGCGGTGATTCTGTGTCTGATTCAGATTGGCGGACTTGGTGTAATTACGATAGCGGTTTTTATCACCAGATTGTCGGGGCGTAAGATCGGTTTGATGCAGCGAAGCACTATGCAGGAGGCGATCGCGGCGCCTCAGATGGGCGGTATTGTGAGAATGACCAGTTTTATTCTGAAAATGGTGGTCATTATAGAATTGCTTGGAGCAGTGGCGCTTCTTCCTGTCATGATTATGGAGTTTGGGGTGGGAAAAGGTATATGGTATGCGGTTTTCCATTCAATATCTTCTTTTTGCAACGCGGGATTTGACCTGATGGGCGTCAAAGAGCAGTATTCGTCATTGACTTCCTATACGGGTAATGTGCTTGTGAATGTGGTTGTTATGCTTCTGATTGTGGTGGGCGGCATTGGTTTTCTGACATGGGATGATATCAAGCGCAACGGTCTGCATCTGCGGCGATACCGTATGCAGAGCAAAGTAGTGTTATCTGTCACATGTGTTTTGCTTCTGCTTCCGGCAGTCTATTTCTATTTCAGCGAGTTTGGCATGTCTGTATGGGAAGGCATGGGCACAGGAGAGAGAATACTGGCATCATTATTTCAATCGGTTACGACCCGTACGGCAGGATACAATACCGTTGACCTGACACAGCTTACAGAGTCCGGTCAGATGATCATGGTTATCCTGATGTTGATCGGAGGTTCGCCCGGATCTACAGCGGGCGGTATGAAGGTCACTACTTTTGCGGTGCTGTTTGCGACGGCGATTGCTGTGTTCAAGCGCAGGCCTAACGCGCATATTTTTGGAAGAAGGATTCCGGGTGATACGGCGCACTATGCCGCTACGGTTCTGATATTGTATCTGAGCCTGTTTCTTGCAGGAGGTATTTTTATCAGCAGTGTGGAGCACATGCCTGTTCTGCCAGCGCTTTTTGAGGCGGCGTCCGCCATTGGTACGGTGGGAGTCACGCTGGGAATCACGCCTAATCTGTGTACAGCATCCAAGATCGTCCTGATTATCCTTATGTTTTTGGGACGTGTAGGGGGTATGACGATCGTATATGCAGCGCTTTCCAGAAAGCATTCGTATGTTTCCGAGTTCCCGCAGGAGAAGATTATGGTAGGATAGATGGTGGCGTACAGCCAAGCGGTGGTATAATCCGTCGGCATGAAATATAGAGATAGAAAAATTATGGGAAAGGTATCGTATTATTATGAAATCAATTTTATTAGTAGGGTTAGGACGTTTTGGAAGACATGTTGCAGAGAAATTGTATGAACTGAATCATCAGGTGATGGCGGTAGATTGGAAAGAGGAACGGGTGGATTCCATACTGCCGTTTGTCACCAATGCGCAGATTGGAGACAGTACCAACCCGGATTTCCTGATGTCGCTGGGTATCCGCAATTTTGATTTTTGTATTGTGGCAATCGGGGACAATTTTCAGAGTTCACTGGAGACGACTTCTTTATTAAAAGAGTTGGGAGCAAAACTAGTCGTATCCAGAGCGGCAAGCGATGTACATGCCAAGTTTTTGTTAAAAAACGGCGCAGATGAGATTGTTTATCCGGAAAGACAGCTTGCGACTTGGACGGCAATCCGCTACAGTGCAGACCATATCTTTGATTATATTGAACTGGATGATGAACATGCAATATATGAGGTGCAGGTTCCGGAAGACTGGGTCGGCAAAACAGTTGGTGAACTGGATGTCCGCAAGAAATACAGCCTAAATATCATGGCACTGAAAGAGGATGGAATATTAAATTTGGCGATCACACCAGAAACAGGCATAACCGCCAATCAGACTATGCTCGTATTGGGAACGATCAAACAGGTGCAGAAGGTGTTTCATATTTGATTTCGATGTTCTCTCCATTTTTCTTCGGATAAAACGTTAAAATCCAATAATTGAATCACTCCGTTTTTATCTTCTGTATATCCCCATGTGAAACCTGTCAGAAAAACTAATTGATTATCATTCATTCTTGAGGGCAGGTCAACCAGATAAGTATAAGCGCGCCAGTCCAGTTTTGCGCTGGCGCCCAAGTTTCTGCATGGAGCATCAAAAAATTCGGCGGGATATCCATATGCAAAATAAGGGCAGTTATGTTTTCGCATCTCTTCCGAAACATCCAATTCTAACGAAATATGTGTTGGATGTTCTGAGTTTGCAGCGGAGTATTCTCTGCGTTCGACCATTTGAATCCAGCCGCAATACCTTTCATAGCCATGTAAACTGCTATTTTCAAAATAAGCATGCAGCATCGGATACCCAACGCAGTCATTTACATCAAAAGGCAGTTTTAATGCAGTAAATCCGGATTCCTGCGCATTTGGTATTTTCTGGTAATCTATATATACTTTATTTACTTTTTCTCTCAAAATGAAGGGAACCACATACTTCATTATTTATAATCTCCTTATCAGACCTTTACAAATTAAGCATGACTTTAATCATACACAGAGTCCATCACCAGCAAATCCGAACGAATATAATATTCCTCCGAATCTATAATCTTATCTTCTGGTAACCTTCTTGGATCAATCTTATACCATGTATAATGTTCATCATCCTCAGCGATTCCTAACACTGTGACTGTTTCACCTTGCGGTAACACGCCAACAATATCAAACTCATGTCCGGCGCCAGCCCTGACCTTACACGCCGCAACAACTACATGCATCGTCTGAGGATATTCCTTCGGAAAACATAGCGATGTACATGCCAAGTTTTTGTTAAAAAACGGCGCAGATGAGATTGTTTATCCGGAAAGACAGCTTGCGACTTGGACGGCAATCCGCTACAGTGCAGACCATATCTTTGATTATATTGAACTGGATGATGAACATGCAATATATGAGGTGCAGGTTCCGGAAGACTGGGTCGGCAAAACAGTTGGTGAACTGGATGTCCGCAAGAAATACAGCCTAAATATCATGGCACTGAAAGAGGATGGAATATTAAATTTGGCGATCACACCAGAAACAGGCATAACCGCCAATCAGACTATGCTCGTATTGGGAACGATCAAACAGGTGCAGAAGGTGTTTCATATTTGATTTCGATGTTCTCTCCATTTTTCTTCGGATAAAACGTTAAAATCCAATAATTGAATCACTCCGTTTTTATCTTCTGTATATCCCCATGTGAAACCTGTCAGAAAAACTAATTGATTATCATTCATTCTTGAGGGCAGGTCAACCAGATAAGTATAAGCGCGCCAGTCCAGTTTTGCGCTGGCGCCCAAGTTTCTGCATGGAGCATCAAAAAATTCGGCGGGATATCCATATGCAAAATAAGGGCAGTTATGTTTTCGCATCTCTTCCGAAACATCCAATTCTAACGAAATATGTGTTGGATGTTCTGAGTTTGCAGCGGAGTATTCTCTGCGTTCGACCATTTGAATCCAGCCGCAATACCTTTCATAGCCATGTAAACTGCTATTTTCAAAATAAGCATGCAGCATCGGATACCCAACGCAGTCATTTACATCAAAAGGCAGTTTTAATGCAGTAAATCCGGATTCCTGCGCATTTGGTATTTTCTGGTAATCTATATATACTTTATTTACTTTTTCTCTCAAAATGAAGGGAACCACATACTTCATTATTTATAATCTCCTTATCAGACCTTTACAAATTAAGCATGACTTTAATCATACACAGAGTCCATCACCAGCAAATCCGAACGAATATAATATTCCTCCGAATCTATAATCTTATCTTCTGGTAACCTTCTTGGATCAATCTTATACCATGTATAATGTTCATCATCCTCAGCGATTCCTAACACTGTGACTGTTTCACCTTGCGGTAACACGCCAACAATATCAAACTCATGTCCGGCGCCAGCCCTGACCTTACACGCCGCAACAACTACATGCATCGTCTGAGGATATTCCTTCGGAAAACATAGATTGTAAATCAAAAATATTCCAAATACAATGAGTAACGCTGCTGTGGAAAGATATCTTGATCTTGTTTCCATCACCTTGCTCCTTTGTCATAAATTTCTCCCAATGCCTTGGGGGAATGATTTTTCTTACTAAAGAAGATTAACATGAGCAGTGTGAGCACATAAGGAAGCACCATGACCAGATCCTGATAACTGCTGGGCATTTCCAGAATTTTCACAAGCTCGTAACCGCCGGAGCGGGCAAAACCGAATAACAGACATGCGCCAAGAGTGGGCATGATCTTCCAGTTTCCGAAAATTAGTGCAGCGATGGCAAGATAGCCGTAGCCGGAATAGATATTCGATGAGAAGTTAGCTGAGATCGAGTAAGCGAAGCAGATACCGCCCAGACCGGACAGTGCGCCGGAAGCCATGACGGCAATCAGACGAACCCGGCTTACTTCGATACCGGCAGCGTCTACCGCATGGGGATTGTCGCCGCAGGCGCGCAGATGCAGACCGAATCTCGTTTTGTACAGAACATACCACGCAATGACCGCAATCACGGCAATGACAATCTCGAAAGGATACAAGTTAGTAAATACCGCGCCCAGCACGGGAATCTGTGATAATCCCGGAACCGTAAGGCGGGCGGATACGCCCAGCACAAATTTGTTGGATGCAGCGCCGAAGATACTGGCGTTGATCTGCTTGGTCATAAATTCCGTGAGCGCCATTGCCAGAATATTGATAACAACACCGCTGATAACCTGATTTGCCTTGAACTTAATACACAACATGGCGTGCAGCAGGGAAAAGAGCATACCGCCTAAAAAGGCAAACAACATTGCCAGATAGAAAGGAACCGGTGAGTTACCCGCAAAATACTGTGCGATGCAGACTGCAAAGAGTGCGCCGCAGAAAGCGCCGAAGCCCTGTAGTCCTTCGATGGCAAGGTTCGTGATACCGCTCCGCTCGCAGTAGATGCCGCCGATTGCCATGATAAACAGTGGAAGAGCAAAAGATAAACCGTCAATAATAATCGTATTCATTTAGTTGTCCTCCTTCCATCTGTTGACTTTGTATTTTACGTAAGCGCCGCATGCGCTGAACAACAGTATAATGCCCGTTATGGCGGAAGCAATCTCAGCCTGTACGCCGGAGGTAGAATTCATATAGGTGCTTCCCTTCGAGATGACAGTGATCAAGAAAGAAGAGAAGATGATGCCGATGGGGGAACTGTTACCAAGGAGCGCTACTGCAATGGCATCGTAGCCCGTGCTTACAAGCACTTTCGGCTGGATGGAGGCAAAATAGCCCATGTAGTATGTAACACCTGCCAGTCCTGCAAATCCGCCAGAGAGCATCATGGCAAGCACTCTGGTGCGCCCTACCTGAATGCCTGCGTACTCCGCGGCACGGATGCTGCTTCCCACAGCCTTGATCTCAAAGCCGAGAATGGTTTTGTTCAGGATAAAAGCAGTGACTGCAACGCCCACAGCCGCTAACAGGATTCCCAGAGGGATATCCATCTTATAATCACCAATCACTACATCTACCAAGGTCAGCCTGCCTGCCGCG
>CAMXBD010000031.1 GCA_947179245.1 uncultured Lachnospiraceae bacterium
TCACGGAAGCAAATTCTGCAAATTCCGTATTTTCTTAAATAAGCATGTGGACGACCACAAATTTTGCAACGATTATATTCTCTTGAGGAGAACTTCTGTTTGCGCTGCTGTTTAATCTTCATTGCTGTCTTAGCCATGAATTTACCTCCTTTTATTTAGCGAATGGCATGTTAAATAATCTCAACAACTCACGAGCTTCTTCATCTGTCTTAGCAGTTGTAACGAAGATAACGTCCATACCTCTTACTTTGTCAACCTTATCATACTCGATCTCAGGGAAGATGATCTGCTCTTTGATACCCAGTGCATAGTTGCCTCTGCCGTCAAAAGAGTTGGGGTTAACACCTCTGAAGTCACGTACACGGGGCAATGCAAGGTTTACAAGACGATCAAGGAACTCATACATCTTGTCACCACGAAGCGTTGTCTTACATCCGATTGACTGACCTTCTCTGATCTTAAAATTAGCAACAGAATTTTTTGCCTTTGTGATAACCGCCTTCTGACCTGTGATTGTTTCCATATCGCTTACAGCCGATTCCAACACTTTAGCGTTTTCCTTAGCCTCACCGACACCCATGTTAATCACGATCTTGTCAAGTTTCGGAACTTCCATAACATTTTTATATCCAAACTTTTTGATCATAGCATCTACGATCTCGTTCATATACATATCTTTCAGTCTACTACTCAACGTTTTAGACCTCCTTTCTTAGAATTAATCCACGATATCGCCTGTGGACTTAGCGAAACGAACTTTCTTGCCATTCTCGATCTTAAAACCGATTCTGGTTGCTTTTCCCTTGTGTACATACATTACATTGGAAGCATCAATGGGAGCTTCCTTCTGGACAATACCGCCATTCTGGTTGGCTGCCGAAGGCTTCTCATGTTTGGTGATCATATTGATTCCCTCGACCAGAACTTTACCGTTCTTTTTGTCTACGGACATAACCTTGCCTTCTTTGTCCTTGTCTTTACCGGCGATCACCTTAACGGTATCACCCTTCTTAATCTTAAATGTTGACATACCGGCACCTCCTATAATACTTCCGGAGCCAGTGAAACAATTTTCATAAACTGTTTATCACGAAGCTCTCTTGCCACTGGTCCAAAAATACGGGTTCCTCTCGGAGTTTTATCCTCCTTGATGATAACAGCAGCATTTTCATCAAATCTGATATAAGAACCGTCTTTACGACGAGCGCCTTTAACACTACGAACAACTACGGCTTTAACAACATCGCCTTTTTTTACAACGCCACCTGGTGTTGCATCTTTGACCGTAGCAACAATGACATCACCAATACGCGCATATCTTCTTGTAGAACCGCCTACAACTCGGATGCACAGAAGCTCTTTTGCACCGGTGTTGTCAGCGACCTTAAGTCTGCTTTCCTGTTGAATCATGCTGATTTCTCCTTCTTTCCATATTCACTAGATTGTCAATTAACTAAGCCTGCCTCGCAGACGAAACTTAATATTTCTTGAGCGGCATCCTTTGACGCCTTAGAAATTCTTTTCACCGAGTTTGCGAAGCAAATCTCGCAGACGAAACTTAGATTTTCTTAGGCGGCGTCCTTTGACGCCTTAGAAATTCTTTTCGTCTTATTACTTTGCTTTCTCGACAATCTCAACAAGTCTCCATCTCTTATCCTTAGATAAAGGTCTGGTTTCCATGACCTTAACTGTATCACCGATGTTGCATTCATTGTTCTCATCGTGTGCTTTCAATTTATAGGTTCTCTTTACAATCTTGTTGTAAAGTGGATGCTTAACATGGTCTTCAATGGCTACCACGATCGTTTTATCCATCTTATTACTGGTTACTTTACCAGTACGGGTCTTTCTCAAATTTCTTTCCACGATTGCCTCTCCTTTCCTATGATTTTGCTTCGCAAAATCGCAAGAATTGCTATACAATTCTTACTGCCTAATTTGCAGTCTTTGATTTCTGTGTGATAACGGTTTGAATCCTAGCGATGTTTCTTCTCACATCTTTGATTCTAGCCGTATTGTCTAACTGGTTCGTTGCATTCTGGAATCTCAAATTGAAAAGTTCTTTCTTAGCATCAACCAATTCCTTTGCTAATTCTGCATCTGATTTTTTCTGTAAATCTTCTACATACTTATTAGTTTTCATTTGATACACCGCCTTCCAAATCTGCTTTAGAAACGATCTTACATTTGCAGGGAAGCTTGTGTGTTGCAAGACGTAACGCTTCTTTAGCTACATCCTCAGCTACTCCTGAAATTTCAAACATTACGCGTCCCGGTTTAACAACTGCTACCCAATATTCCAGAGTACCTTTACCGGAACCCATACGCGTTTCTGCCGGTTTTGCTGTTACAGGTTTATCAGGGAAAATCTTAATCCAGACTTTACCGCCACGCTTGATATGACGAGTCATAGCAATACGGGCTGCCTCAATCTGATTAGATTTAATCCAACATGGCTCTAATGCTACAATACCGTACTCGCCATATGTGATCGTGTTACCGCGAGTAGCTTTTCCGCTCATAGAACCACGGAACTGTTTACGACGTTTAACTCTCTTAGGCATTAACATTATTTATCGCTCCCTTCCACGTTAGATTTAGTAGGAAGTACCTCACCTTTGTAAATCCATACTTTGACGCCGACTTTACCGTAAGTTGTGTCAGCCTCTGCGAAACCATAATCAATATCTGCTCTCAGTGTCTGAAGCGGAATAGTGCCTTCGCTGTAGAACTCTGTACGAGCCATATCTGCACCACCGAGACGTCCTGATACGGAAGTCTTGATACCTTGTGCACCTGCCTTCATGGTTCTGCCCATGCAGGACTTCATAGCACGTCTGAAAGATACACGATTCTCCAACTGCTGTGCAATATTCTCTGCAACGAGCTGGGCATCTTTATCAGGTCTCTTGATTTCTTTGATATCTACAAAAACTTTCTTATTTGTGAGCTTGGAAAGTTCTTTCTTGGTTACTTCGATTTCTGCACCGCCCTTACCGATCACGACACCGGGTTTAGCAGTATAGATGATAATTTTTACTCTGTCGGATGCTCTTTCGATTTCAATCTTAGCAATACCGGCGCTGTATAATTTCTTCTTTAAGTATTCTCTGATGTTATAGTCTTCTACTAAGAAATCAGAAAACTCTGCATCAGCATACCATTTGGAATCCCAATCTTTAATGATACCGACTCTCAAGCCGTGTGGATTAACTTTCTGTCCCATTTTGTTCTCCTTCCTATATAATCCTATCTTTCATCGAGAACGATCGTGATATGGCTCATTCTCTTTTCGATTCTGTAAGCTCTGCCCTGCGCTCTCGGTCTTACTCTCTTCATCGTCGGTCCTTTGTTTGCATAACATTCTGCAATATAAAGGTTCTCCGCATTCATACCGTTGTTGTTCTCTGCGTTTGCGATTGCAGACTCTAACAGCTTCTTAATGATGCTTGATGCATATCTCGGATTATACATAAGGATTGCAAGTGCTGTCTCCACATCCTTTCCTCTGATGGCATCCAATACGAAACACGCTTTCTGAACAGACACTCTTGCATAGGATAACTTAGCGGAGGGTCTTGTATCTTTATTCGCATTTCTCTCTCTCTTTATCTGGGATCTATGTCCTTTAGCCATAGATTACAACCTCCTTTCAAATTAGCGAACTTTGGACTTTCTCTCGTCCTTATCATGTCCTCTATAAGTTCTGGTTGCTACGAACTCGCCGAGTTTGTGTCCAACCATATCTTCTGTAACATATACCGGTACGTGCTTTCTTCCGTCATGAACAGCAAATGTGTGTCCCACGAAAGAAGGGAAAATCGTAGAGCGGCGGGACCAAGTCTTAATAACTTGTTTCTGTCCTGACGCATTCATTGCATCTACTTTTTTCAATAAGCTCGCATCTGCAAATGGTCCTTTTTTCAGTGATCTAGCCATGATATCTCCTCCTATTTGATTGCTCTACCGTCTCTTCTTCTTACGATCAGCTTGTTAGATGCTTTCTTCTTCTTACGCGTCTTCAAGCCGAGTGCAGGTTTACCCCAAGGTGTGCACGGACCGGGACGACCGATCGGCGCTCTACCTTCACCACCACCGTGCGGATGGTCATTAGGGTTCATAACGGAACCGCGAACCGTAGGACGAATGCCCATATGACGCTTACGACCGGCTTTACCGATCTTGATCAGGTTGTGGTCTACGTTGCCGACCGTACCTACTGTCGCACGACATACGATCGGAACCATTCTCATTTCACCCGAAGGAAGTCTCAGCGTTGCATATTTACCTTCTTTAGCCATAAGCTGTGCGCTGTTACCTGCGGAACGAACCATCTGTCCGCCCTTGCCCGGATGCAGCTCAATGTTGTGAACCTGAGTACCTACAGGAATCTCGGACAAAGGTAAGCAGTTGCCCACTCTGATTTCCGCATCTGGTCCGTTCATAACTTTCATACCGTCTGTCAGTCCTTCCGGTGCAAGGATATATGCCTTCTCACCATCTTCATAACAGATCAGCGCAATGTTTGCCGTTCTGTTCGGATCATATTCGATACCGATTACTTTAGCGGCAATGCCGTCTTTATTTCTCTTGAAATCAATGTTTCTGTATAATCTTCTACTTCCGCCGCCATGATGTCTGACTGTGATCTTACCCTGATTGTTACGTCCTGCATTCTTCTTAAGAGAAGTACAAAGCGCTTTCTCAGGAGTTTTCTTTGTAATCTCAGAGAAGTCAGAACCAGTCATATTACGTCTGGAAGGTGTATATGGGTTATATGTCTTAATTCCCATGATCGTATCTCCTTTTCTTGAATATTTCTATTTTCTTCTACAAACCTGCAAAGATCTCGATATCCTTGCTGTCCTGCGTCAACTGTACGATTGCTTTCTTGGTCTTAGCAGTCTTGCCGTATACCATGCCACGTCTCTTGGTCTTGCCGTCTAAATTCATGGTATTGACTTTAGCTACCTTAGTTCCTTCAAACATCTTCTCAACAGCTTCTTTGATCTGTGTCTTGTTAGCTTCGGGATGAACCAAAAAAGTATATTTTTTCTCGCTCATGCCAGCCATGCTCTTCTCTGTGATAACCGGTTTGAGGATTACATCATAATATTGGATTGCTGCCATTATGCATACACCTCCTCGATCTTGGCTACGGCATCCTTAGTGAGTACTAAAGTGTCGCCTTTTAAGATATCATATACATTGATATTTTCTGCTACTGCTGTAGATACTGTAGGAAGATTTCTTGCGGAGAGGATCACGTTCTTATCCTGCTCGCCGATCACTACCATTGCCTTCTCTACTTTAAGATTATCCATAACCTCTTTAAACTTCTTTGTCTTGATCTCATCAAGCTTGAGCTCGTCTAAAACGACCAGCTTGTTGTCCTGTACTCTGCTTGTCAGTACAGATTTGAGAGCCGCCTGTTTCTCTTTCTTATTTAATTTGAAAGAGTAGTCTCTCGGAACGGGTGCGAATACTACACCGCCGCCTTTCCACTGAGGAGCTCTTGTGGAACCCTGTCTCGCATGACCTGTTCCCTTCTGTCTCCAAGGTTTTCTACCACCACCGGAAACTTCGGAACGTGTCTTTGCTTTCTGTGTTCCCTGACGTTTATTAGCAAGCGTCTGAACTACTGCCATGTGTACTAAGTGTTCATTGATTTCGACACCAAATACCGCATCGTTTAAGTCCATCTTGCCGACTTCTTTACCTTCCATATTATAAACAGATACGTTTGCCATCTGAATGGTCCTCCTTTCATCTGTGACTCATGTCACTATTTCGCATCGACCTTAGTTGTCTCTTTAATGGTTACTAAGGCTTTTCTCGGTCCCGGTACAGCGCCTTTAACAAGAATAAGGTTCTTGTCTGCGTCAACTCTTACGATTGTAAGGTTCTGAACTGTTACTCTTACACAGCCCATATGTCCCGGCATGCCTTTGCCCTTAAACACCTTGCTCGGTGAGGAACATGCACCATTAGAACCCTGATGGCGATGGAATTTAGAACCATGAGTCATAGGTCCTCTATGCTGACCATGTCTCTTGATAGCGCCCTGAAATCCTTTACCTTTAGAGATTGCAGTCGCATCAACTCTGTCTCCCGCCTCAAAAATGTCAGCTTTGATCTCGCTTCCGAGTGTGTACTCTTCTGCATTCTCTAACTTAAGTTCTCTGACATATCTCTTGCTGGATACGCCCGCTTTATCAAAGTGACCCTTCTGTGCCTTATTGACACCATGTCTGTGGATTACTTCTTTCTTGCCACTCTTGTCTTTGTTGACAATTCTGTCTTTCTTGTCTACAAAACCAACCTGTACAGCACTGTAACCGTCGTTCTCCACGGTTTTAACCTGTGTAACTGCACAAGGTCCTGCCTGAAGTACGGTAACGGGTGTCAATGTTCCGTCTTCAGCGAAGATTTGAGTCATTCCGACTTTTGTTGCTAAAATAGCTTTCTTCATTCCTTTTACCTCCTGTCGTTCTACAGCGGATTTCCGCTCTTTGTAATCGCTTTGCAATCAACTCCGGGGAAATCGTCCTAGTAGGGGTCTTATTTGTTTTTCATCTTGATGTCGATATAAACACCTGCGGGCATCTCTAATCTCTGCAGTGCATCCACCGTCTTAGGTGTAGGTGTGATGATATCGATGAGTCTCTTGTGAGTTCTCTGCTCGAACTGCTCTCTGGAGTCCTTGTACTTGTGAACCGCTCTAAGAATCGTAACTACTTCTTTCTTAGTGGGAAGCGGTACAGGTCCGCTCACCTGAGATCCGTTCTTCTTTACTGTTTCGATGATTTTTTTTGCAGATGCATCAACTAACTGATGATCATAGGCCTTTAATGTAATTCTCATTACTTGACTTGCCATAAAAAAAGTCGCCTCCTTTTCGCACTTTTAATTTCTAAGTACGACAAGCGGTGACTGTACACTCTCCCGTGTGTGTCCTAATCTTAAACAATCTTTCAGGCACTAACCACGTTGTTTCCGGCAATGCCGGACGTTCTTGCTTGTACAGTGACTTGTCGTCAGTTTCCTAACTTGACATTCGCTCCACGGAAAACCTGCCACAAAGGCAGCAACCTCACGCTTCATAGCTATCATGCCACAGCAATGATTAGTATATATGATGTTTCTCAAAGATGCAAGTACTTTTTATTAGAAAATATAAAAAATAAGAAAATATGGAAAACTATCTTATAGATTATAAAAGCAAAGTATGATATCCTTAATCTCGACACTACATTATTATAGAAGAGAAAGGTCGAAAAAGCAATGTGGATAGCCGACAACTGGAAAGACTATGAAGTAATAGATACCTCCGCCGGAGAGAAGCTGGAGCGCTGGGGCAGTTATATTCTGGTACGCCCTGATCCTCAGGTCATCTGGGACACGAAGCGCAGCGACAAACGCTGGAAACACATGAACGGACATTACCATAGAAGTTCTAAGGGCGGCGGCGAATGGGAATTTTTTGATCTGCCGGAAGAATGGAGTATCCGTTACAAAGAACTCACCTTCCGTTTAAAGCCGTTCAGCTTCAAACATACAGGGCTTTTCCCGGAACAGGCTGTCAACTGGGATTGGGTTTCTTCTATAATAAAGGATGCGGGCAAACCGATCAAGGTGCTAAACCTTTTTGCCTATACCGGCGGAGCTACTCTGGCCTGCGCAAAAGCAGGTGCAAACGTCACACACGTTGATGCCTCCAAAGGCATGGTTAGCTGGGCAAAAGAAAATGCTGCCGCCTCCGGGCTGTCAGACGCACCAATCCGCTGGCTGGTGGACGACTGCGTGAAGTTTGTGGAACGCGAGATACGCCGGGGTAACACCTACGATGCGATCATCATGGATCCTCCCTCCTACGGCAGAGGTCCCAAAGGCGAAATCTGGAAAATAGAAGAAAGCATCTTTCCTTTCATCCGCCTCACTACGCAGATTCTATCGAAAGATGCCCTGTTCTACTTGGTAAATTCCTATACAACAGGCTTACAGCCTGCAGTTTTAACATATATGATTCACTCTGCCCTAGTCCCCGCTTTCAGCGGACATGTGGAATCTTCCGAAGTCGGTCTGCCCGTCACTGCAAGTGGACTGGTTCTGCCCTGCGGCGCCTCCGGACGGTGGACATCGTAAGTTCCAGTATATTCACGTAGTCCGCGCATCATAGTATACCGGTTTTATATAACATCTGCTGATAAAAGGGCAGCATACGCGCGAGCATATTGTCCTGCGTATAAACATACGGCGTTCTGTCTGGAAAATACATATACATCCGCACGACATAAACTCCAAATAAAAGTACAAAAACCGCTGCGATCATCCATTTGATTCCGGCGGTTTTTCTTCCCAATAAATAGCGGTTCACACAAAACCAGACAGCCGCAAGCGCTATGGCAAAGATTACCGGATTGAGCTGCCATGCCTGCTGCCATCTTCCGGTCAAAAGACACACCGTTGCTCTCGTAATGCCACAGCCCGGACACGGGAACCCACTGACAATAACTACCGGACAGAATGCGTGGAAAACCAGATTGGTGATAATCGTATATACAAAAACCACCACGACTGCCATACCATATTCTTTCACATCCGCCGCAATCCTGCCGCAGACTGTTCTCAGATATTTTTTCATCCGCCCTGTCATGCTCCTTCAGAAATCTCTACAGACAAGCCACACATTCCGCCCGCCTGAATCAAATCAGACATGCAATCCCATGCAGCACTAACAGATGAACCGGATAAAATCCGTAATAAACTGCTTTCGGAAGTTGTCTGCCTTTGCTTCCATCATATAAAAAAATTGGAACGAAAGCAAACAATCCATACATTTCCCTCATAGAAAACCGAAACAAATATGACGCCGCGTAAATGTCTGCATACCGCAGGCAGTTCGTACTCCACGTTCCTAAGAACATCACACAGCCTGCCACTATCATCTTAGCAAAAATCCCTCTCTCATGAAACAGATAAAATATGAAAATAAGAAACACACCCATATATCTGTAATCTGTTTTCAGATAGTACGCTACCACACCTCCAGCCGGTACAATACCGATCCTCAGAATCTCAAATACAGTTATACAAATGTGCCAGCCTGCATCATTGCTATTATTACATATTCTCAACATGCGGACGCTTTTGCCTGCCCATTCCCACACTACAAGAATAAACACCCCTATAAATAATGTAAAAAAAACGTTTTGACTATTGCAGTCAACAACCTTGCCGGAAAAAGCCAGATCAAAGGGAATCTCCGATACAAGTGCAAATCCTCCCAGCCGCAGCAGATATTTTTTCCTGCTTCGCGTATGCATAAAGCTTTCCACAACCAGATAACAGAACAGAATGAAAGACACTCTTCCTATCGCCCTTCCCACCGAATAACAGGAATTCATCCAGTCGGTCCTATATCCTGCTAAAGAATGCCGTTGTATCACTTCCGTAAATACAACGGCAAAAAAGTGGTCTGTAAGCATGGTCAGGTATGCTATATTTTTTAATACGGCACTACTAAAAGAAACCTCTTTCATATGACACGCCAAACCTAATGATGCTTTGCAACATCCTTCTTCCGCATCTGCTTCACCAGATACAATTTCTCATCTGCCTGCTGCAATGCCTCCTTGAGAGAGATCGACTGTTCCGGCGCTATAATGCATGCACCTGCCGATACAGTAATATTATAATCCTTATCGCTGCTCTCATTATAACACTCAAATTTGCGGTACAGACTTTCTAAAACAGAATCGCCATCATCATTTCCGTCATATGACATAACAAAGGCATACTCATCTCCACCGATGCGTCCCGCAACTCCCTGTTTAGACACCATCTGTTTTAAAAAGGTGCCGATCAGTTTCAACGAATGATCTCCCTCTTCATGTCCATACCGGTCATTGATGATCTTAAGGTTGTTCATATCTACATAGACAGCCAGCACAGTCTGACTCTTCTGTCTGCATTCATCTATCATACGCTGTGCTTCATCGTAGAAGCCTCTTCTGTTGTATATTCCCGTCAATACATCGGATTTAGAAATGGTATCCAGCTGAATATTAGAAGCCTTCAACGCTGCCAGATTGTCCTCCAGCTGCTGTTGTATCTTCTCGTTTGCCTCTAACAGCTTAAGCATTTTAACCGCCGCGCTCATCTGGTTTACCAGCAGTTCACCGTTATCATACAGCGCATCTGTCATTTCGCACAGCAGTATGCCGTATACCGTTTCATCCGAAAAGAGTGGAAGTACGACTCGATAAGTACACTTACTGCTTTTTGACGAATAAACCGCATCAAACTTCTTTTTCTGCCGCATCGCAGGCACTGCACTGACTACGCCGTTCTTCAATTCCGCTTTCAGATATAGCACTTCCGGAACCGGAAACTGCTCCCTGAAAAGATGAAATACAGGCTTATCCAGCATATACAGCTCAGCGTTCCTGATTCCCAGCCATTCTAACCGTTCCAGCAAAACGCTGTAGCTTTGATCTTTACCTTTCTCAAACTGAAGAATATCCTGAACGAAAAGCTTCATGTCATAGCTTTCTTTGACTTTCTTCACTTCCATGTCGCCCACCAGTACATTCATGGCACGCACGGTTTTACGGTACAGATCAAAGAAAAGATCCCGCAGCTCCGATCTCCCATCATCCTCGACCTGCATATTGCGCAACACTTTATAGGCACGTTCAAAGTGACTCAAAAGTATGTCCACATCCGCATATTTTACACCGCCGGTGTTAATAAATTCGTCCGCACACAGCGATATCTCCACATTGCCATCAGGATCCTTAAATCCCTTGGCGGCATTTCTTACAAACGCCATCATCAACTTCTTATATGCCACTCTGATACGAATAAGCTGTTCTTCCTTTTCCTCGTTGATCCCACGATAGAAAATCTCCACAAAGTTTGCATCAAAATCCTTCAGCTGGTAGAAACTCTCTTTATCGTCGTTGGACACAGCATCAAAAATAGACTTTCTCTTAATAAATCTGGTCGGCAGTACCTTGCTCTCCACCCGTTCTCCGCGGACAGCGGCACACGCCATGCGCACCGCCTCCTCACCGAGCCATGCCGCATCTGCACGAACCGACGAGATTGGCGGTGACGCATGCGCCGCTTCCATCGTATCATCATATCCCAATACGGCAATATCTACTCCCACACGCTTTCCACGCCTGTTTATCTCCTCATAGAGCCCGACCGCCGTATCATCATTGACGCAAAATACTGCCTCTACATCCGGATTATCGTCCAATAGCCGGCTGAATACCTCCGTGCACCTTCTGGTAAGGTTTCCCTCCACAAACATCCTCTCTTCAAAAGGAATCCCATGCTCCTCAAGCACACTTATAAATGCCTGTTTTCTCTCAAAAGCGTCTACATTCTCATCACTGGCGCCTACCATCGCAAATTTCTTACAGCCGCTCACATTGATCAGATATTCCAGACCATCCTTGATTCCCTGATAATTATCAAATGTGACTCCTGCATACCCATCCTTCTTAGATGCCAGCAGTATGCACGGAAACTCTTTATACTCCGCCAGCATCTCAAGAATCCTTCTCTGTGAGGTAAAACAGCCGATACAGTCCGCCGCAATGATCAGCGCATCAATCCTGCTGCTATGTGCATAAGAAAAAACAGTATTGTGCTGATACTCGTAACGCAGCTCCCTGTTGTCGGAAAGGTCCCTGTCAATATATTTGCCCGGAAAAACAATGACATCCACATCTGCCCCTTTGGCGGCACGGCTTACACCCTTACAGATATGCTCGGTATAATCATCCATGATCCCGCTCACCAGAAGTCCTATTGTCACCCTTTTAAAGCTATTTTTCATATATCCACCATTCTACCGTAGTAAAAAAATCCAATTAAACTGCCTATTTATATCTTACTACAAAAACGCTTAAAGGTAAAATGCTTTTGATGAAAAATAGTCTGCCGTAATTCACTCTCTCCCCGTAAACGCAGCCGTGCCTATAACTTAACGTCTACCGAATTATATCCGCGGCTGAATGCCACACCCGGCATTTCTGTATCAAAAGTATTCTCTTTTGAGACCTCTTCCCTCTTTTCTTCCTCGGTTTTTGCCTCGCCGTCCTTTCGATCCGCTTTATCTGTCTTGTCTTTTCCGTCTTCCCGTTCTTCCTTCGATGCTTCCTGTATAGTCTTGCCAGCCTGTGCAAAAGCTTCCATCTGTGAAGCGGTTGCCTGTTCTGCTGTCGCTTTCACTTCGGCAAGCTCCTCTTGTTTGCGTCCTACATCGCCTCCTCTGGCAGAATCCAGCTTAATCTCCGTTTCCAGCACGCCCGCTCTGCCTTCCATTTTCCTTGCCGTACTGCCATGTACGCTCGCCTGCTTCATAGATGTATCTGCTGAGATCAAAGCCTCCATACTGCCAGTGGACATCCCAGTGCTCTGAGAATCTTTCTTACTTGTCTGCTGCTTGGTTCCCAGCATTTCATCCATGGAATTTTTTTGTTCCCGCTTCTTCATAGCCGCTTCACGCTTTATCTCCATCTGATGCTGACGAAGCTGTACTTCCAGATCGCTGATCTGCTTTTGCAGTTCCTGACGCTTCTTCATCTTCGTTTCCATCGGCATCTCCTGATCGGAAGAAAGCTCTTTCATCTGCTTCTGCAGATTCTCTATCTGATTCTGCAGATCCTTGCTGACTGCATCCATCTGTTCTCCGGCTCCCATTCCCATTACACCGGACTGCATACCTGCACCATTTACTCCTTTTATATTCATATTACCCTCCATTCCGAGTCCTCCATGACTCTTTGATAGTTATTACGCAACTGCATTTTCTGTGCAGTTCGTCTATTTCTTATTTCGTCCTGTCTTATCTGAACATAAAGCGAAATGTCGTGAAAGAACTTTTATCGGTTGTGAGCGGTCCTGATGTACCTCCACAGCCGCCTATTCCTCCGGAATCTGCATCAGCACCCGCAGTACACAGCACTCTTGTCCCCCGTACATCTCTTTACCGATCTCAATATCCCCGTAATATTTCCGGGCAGCCTGACGGATGTTTGTAAGCCCGAATCCATGACCCTCTCCAGATTTAGAAGTGTATGGCAGACCGCTTGACATATCGGTTTCCAGTTCTCCCGCGTAGGTATTTGCTACTTCTATGATGTACATGTTCTTCATACAATGTGAAGAAAGCGAAACACACGGCGCATTTATGACATTCATGTCATGTTGTATGCAGCCTGTATCCGTTCCTGTCATCTTCTCCCTCTCCACCGCCTCTATGGCGTTAGTAAGGGCATTATTTAAAATAATACTGACATCAAAGACATTGACTGTCCCGTTTCGGGGATAGTGAAAATCACATATAAATGCAATCTCTTTTTCCTCCATCTCTTTCTTCTTGCCTGACAAAATAATATCCGTCACCGGATTCCCACTTGCAGCATCCAAAGACGCCTCCTGCACTTTGCCCTTAAGTGTCCCGGCATATCGTCCCGCTTCCTCATACTCTCCTGCGTCATACAGCTGTTCCAGCACCATAAGATGATTGCCCATATCGTGACGCAGACTGCGCATGTTGCGATAAAGCCGCTCCACCTCCGTAATATGGCTCTCCAGATCATGCATCTGTCTCGAAAACACTTCCCGCTGCTTATCTTCTTCCTGCTCATCCTTCCACTGACGGTATACATAGGTCATCACAAAGATCGTCATAAAACAGATCACACTGTAAAGTATCATCAGCCAGTCATGATAACCATAAATGTCTAAAACATATTTTCCCGAATCGCGCTCGTATATCTTATTATAATACCGGATCACCTCATAGGCGAACACACCTGAAACCGTGGGCACAAGCAGAATCAAGAGTTCCCTGCCCTTCATATCCTCCCGTTTCCTGCCATACGCCCACAACATCAGCCTGCCGGAGCCATATATAAGCAGAAACGCCAAAGCCAGATCAAACACGCTCTGCACCAAATAACTTCTAAACCAAAATAGATTCTCATAATTGAGCGGTCCCTGCAGGCGCTCTCCTATTTTTACAAACACTAAATACAATTCATTTGCCACACTGGACTCTATCAAAAGGCTCTGCCACTGCAGACAGAAAAAAGTAACAGCCAGAAAAAACTTCTGCCCTGCATTTTCCCGTTCAAGCAGACACATGACAAGAAAAACAGACATGACTCCCAAACCATAGAGGACCGTATTTGTCATACTGATAGGAATGTTTATCAATATTTCCATGGCCGCCGCATATGTTACGCCACACAGCCACACTGTCCTTCGCCTTGCCAGAAACGGTCTTATCCATGCCGCATAGCAAAAGGACATGATCAATGTAAGCATCACGCTATACGTATGGGTGGCTATCTTGTAATACAGTTCTATCTTCTCCACCTATCTGCCTCTTTTCCTGTTGATATACTGCATATACTGCCGTACAAACCCTGCATATTGCTTCTTAGATACAAGTGCCGTCCCTTTCTCCAGCCAGATTGTGTCCGCATTATATTTTTCCACATATTTAAAATTCACCAGATAAGCGCGGTGCGTCCGGTAAAAATCCTCCCCTGCCTGTTCCGACAAGTCTGTCAGTTTTCCGTAATACTCGATGTCCCCGCTCGTGGTATGCAGCATGACTTTCCGGTTGAACACTTCCGCATAGATAATATCCCCGATACGTACTTTTGTGGAAATACTGCCACGCTTTACAAGAATTGCCGCCGGTTCATGCACCTGCCTGCTTCTCTCCCTTCCCGTCTCCTGCTGTCTCCCGTATTGCTGTAATGCCCGTTGCAGTACCTCCCTCAGTTTTTCATCCTCAAAAGGTTTCACCAGATAATGAAACGCACTCACATCAAACGCCTCATATACATATTCCGACAGTGCTGTCACAAATATCAAAACCATGTCTTTATGCTGTTTGCGTAATTCTTCCGCGATCTCCATCCCGTTTCTTCCGGTCATCTGGATATCCAGAAACAGAATATCCGGCGCAGGTTTCTGAAGCAGCACTTCCTCGCCGGAATCACAGCAAAGAATCTGACATATAATCTGATCCTCCGCACAAAACTTGCCAATCTTCTTTTTCATGATTTCCTGCACCGTCTTGTCATCATCACATATAAGTATTTTTACGGGCTTCTTCCCGCTCACTCCGCCTGCCTTTTGCATGTCATCTCCCCGCCTGCATATATCATTTTCACTCATTATTATCTACCGTTTGATTTCGGACTATTTCATCCTTATCGCCATCGGCACTGTAACTTATTATACATGACAATCTCATTATTCTCTTGTTAATTCCGGAAAAATGTTGCAAAAGGACCTTTTGTTGATATCAATCATAACCTGCACAGCTCATTCCACTCACAGCCGCCGCAAATCTCTTCCCTTCTGCCCGGTTCAAGTATATTCTTCCATACCAGATTCTCAAAATCATGCCATTTTATCCGAACGCCAGCCGAAAGACCGCACAGCGTAAGCACCTGCCGGTCATAATCTGCAACCTGCTCTAATGAAGCGCATCGTCCCTCCTTATTATTCGGACAATGTGCGCACACATCATCTGTCTCCTGAAGCAGTACCACTTCCGGATTCTCATTCAGTTTTTCTTTCATCGCCCACATGTTATCTGTGAACTCACCACTGTAACCTTTTCCCTGAAAAAAGGAAAAGCACATACCATGATGTGCTCTGATCCTGTATACCATATATGCTCCCTCTTACATCCTGTTTGTTCATTAATCTCCTATGATTCCTGCAAGCGGCTTGCGCAATGTATTACTCAATATCAACGCCAGCGCAATCTTGACTGCATCCGGAATGATAAACGGAATCACACACCAGCCAAGCACTGTTAACAGCCCTACCGCTCCGGTACTTCTCATGTATACCAGCATGAACCATGCCGTACCAAATGCATAGCAGATGATCAGTCCGATCACCATGGATATTGCCTGCACCCATATTTTCCTTCCAAGCAGGTTCTCAATCAGCCACATAGCCAGCGCCGAAAAGATAAACCCGATAATATATCCCCCCGTGGTATTCATAATAATGCCGATTCCTCCCGTAAATCCTGAGAAAACCGGAACCCCAATCGCGCCTAACAACACATATACAACCACCGACAGCGTACCACGTTTCCCACCCAGCACTGCCACTGCCAGAAATACAGCGAACGTCTGTAATGTAAAAGGAATCTCCATGGGAATTGATATCCATGAGCAAATAGCAATCAGTACGGTAAAAATACCGATATATGCCATATCATATGTCTTGCCCTTTCCCGCTGTCCTCATCTGTCTATTCTGCGCTTGTGTGCCTGCTTCTGTACTCATAACTTCCTCCTCGATCATCAGATTGTGAAATTATGGTAGCACGAGAGGCGGGTATTGTCAACCCTATTTTCATTTAGGTTGACAGCTCTATATTTTTAGCCGTCTATACCTGTTAATACATGCAAGTATTTCCTGTTTTCTCGGTCTGGCAAGCTGTGCCGACACTTCGCCGTGCTCAAAAAGGCTCTCAAGTCCCTTCCTGTCAAGCTGTTCTTCCAGCAGGTCTCCGATCTGCTTTAGATTCTTCCTGCCATCCATCAACTTAAGTTCCGCATATTTCAGCAGATAGGCAAGCGCTGTCGTCTGCTCCTGATCTTTTAACTGTTCCAAATACCGCAGTTCCACATTCTCTTTGGCAAGAGAAAGTTCGCTGGTTCCCATAGTTCTGATCTTAATCCGGTCTTCCTTACGCAGCGCCATATCAGGCGACGGACAACGGTTCTTGTTGAAACCCGGAAATGGTTCATCAACTGCTCTGCTATATGCCTCCGCAGCCTGCTTCGCACGTTTTGTAATATCAATGGGTACATACTCTTTCATCTGGATAATAGTGTCCGCTATATGGAAAAAAGCTCCGGAGCTTCCGGCCACGATAACAGACGATACACCCAAGTCCTCATACATTCCGCGGACTCTGCTGATAAAAGGTGTAATCGGCTCCTCTCCCGGCGTGATCACCTGCGCCATCAGCTGATCCCTCACCATGAAATTAGTCGCTGAAGTGTCCTCATCAATTAAAATTAATTTACTGCCACTCTCCAAAGCCTCCATCAGATTCGCCGCCTGCGAGGTACTTCCACTGGCGTCCTCCGTAGAAAACTGTACAGTATTCTTTCTATTGGGAAGATTCTTAATAAAAGGCGAAATGTCAACCCCGGTAATGCTCCTTCCATCCTCGGCTCGCAGTTTGAATGCCGAACTGTCCGTGATAACATACTCTCTGCCATCCCCTGCTATATGATTGTATACACCATTCTGCAGCGCCTGCAAAATGGTAGATTTGCCGTGATATCCGCCTCCCACAAACAAAGTGATACCTTTTGGAATACCCATGCCGCTAATCTCTCCCCTATGAGGAAGGTTTAGAATGGTCTTCAAACTCTCCGGTGATAGGAAAGTTACAGCATCTTTCATCGGTTTTTCTGACACACCACTCTCTCTGGGAAGTACGGAGCCATCTGCTATAAAAGCACACAATCCCTGCTTTGAAAGCTGCTCTCTGATATACTGCTGATCCTCGCACAGCCAGATTGCCTTTTTCAATCTCTCCTTATCGATATTCGCATAATATAAACTTTTTCTCACACAATCGGGAAGAATGTCGAAAAGCATCTTCTCCAGCTCTCTCGCATTAATCGTCCTGCCGTTAGCAGGAAATCCCGCCTCAAACCGCAGTGTCACATCCCCTTCATGAACCCGCATCGCGGTACGCTCCAACACTTGCTGTCCGCATCTTGAAACCGACAGTAACCCGCTTTTTCCCGAACCTTTCGCCTGAAAACTGCCACCGGACACCCACCTGCCGAATAGTCTTGTGAGATGATCCTGCAAAGTGATCCTTTTGGCAGACGTGTCATAATAGACTGCCGGAAAGCCTGCCTTGTCCTTCTGTACCCGCACGGATAGTCTGGACGGCGCCGCAAAAGGATCTCCCTGCACATGGTCGATGGACAGCACATAATCCCCGAAATTGTACTGTCCTCTTAACTCCTTGTACGCTGGATAACCTCTATGGTCAATGTTTCTTAATTTAGTCCTTAACTCTGTTGCCGTATTCATTTCAATTTTCTCCTCTTACTCCATCACACGAAATTAATATGCATATTTTAGCATATTTTCTCCTCATCTACAATTCATAACACAGAAGACCCGTTTTATAACTTTGCACTAATTTGCGCAGATATTTGTGACGAGAAACATATCAGCAGGGAAGATAACTCAAGTAAGAACGGAGGAACAATATGAATTTAGCCACTACAACAATCATAAAACAACCTACAACAATATATAAAACTTCCGCGACAGGCTCATCGAAAAAAACACAGTCTTCCAACAATTTCAAGGACACATTGACCGAAAGCGTCGTAGACACTTTTAAAAGAAGACATCCTGACCGTGCGAGCCACGTCGATCAGCAGGTACGGGACGGTAAGGCCGTAAGAGATAGAAACGGCGTTGCAGGCCTCTCCACCGAGGATATGACCATGGAAGAATATCAGGCTTATTTCTATGCCCTGCTTGATACGATTCCCTATGATTCCACGAGGGTCAACGACACGAGCATAATCACAATCTCGGACGAGGGTTGGGAACAGATGCGCAAAGACCCCGACTACGAAGCATGGATTCTCGGATATTTTGTGGAAGACCGTGCAGTGCGTAATCCCTTTTTCGGATGGGGTAACGATGCCGGCAGTATAATCACCGAACATTTCGGTGCTTCCATTGAAGAACATCATGGGGAAGGATTCAGCAAGGCTGCCTTAAAAGGAAATTCCGACGACGACGACGAGGATGACGAGGAAAACTGGTGGATCAAACGCCACAAACGGATGAAAAAACTGATGCGGGAGCAGGTTGAAAGAAGCATGAAAAAAGATGCCGCGCAGAAAGCCGCCGCAAAAGAAGAATATGCACGCCAGCAGTATATAAGCAGCCAAAGACAGCACAACTTCCTTACATCAGACACAACAATTGTAACTGGTGATACAGCGAAGCCAAATCCAGAAGGTCTTGCCGCATCCATGGCTACGGCCGCTTATATCAATACTTTGGACCTTTTCGGCAGCGGAGCCGTCGGCGATGTTCATTGACATGTACCGCAATTTCCTATTACGTAAAAAATGAGAGGCAATAATTATTGACCTCTCATTTTTATTTACTGAATCTGTCAATCCGCTCTTTTGTCTGCCATTATGACAGACTTCTACTCTTCCAGCGTACACTCTTCTAACGCCCAGATATCCTTATTCCGCCTAAAATACAGACATACCCCGATTCCTGCAAACGCAATCACGAAGAACAAAAACGCCGCACCGGAACCCTTACCGCTGCCGAACATTTTCGTCAAAATACTGTCCTCACGCTGCAGTGCCATGATCGGCTCAAACACTTGATCTACCAGCAGTCCTCCCAGAAAATATCCGATTGGTATGGTAAAAAACTGCAGGGAATTTCTCACCGAATATACCCGTCCCTGCATCTGCTCCGGCACATGCAGCCGCATGATGGCATCTAAATTCGTGCTCATAAGCGGTATGGCTATCCAGCCAAGGAATCCGCCGATACACCAGATCAGCGGTGTTCTTCCAAAAGCAAGCAGAAAATTTTCTGTGCTCATGGAGAACAATAAACAGTTACAGATCACCCGTACCCTGCTCTTAGGTTTTTTCACAAATGATGCAAGCACACTTCCTGCAAAAGTCGTCACACCAATCACTGCATTCACCAGCCCAAGCGTCCTCTCACTGCCACCGTTTCTCGACAGCATCATAGCCGGAAAAGCAGCGTCATAAATAGACGCAACCAGATTAATCGCCGCCAGAAACATAATCAGCCCAAAAATTCCCCGCTCATCACGCAGATAAGCAAGCCCTTTCTTGGCAGATGCCAAAAGCTTCTCCTGTTTTGCACTCTCTTCCTCATTCTCCGGAATCCGGATGCCAAACGCCAACGTAATAAACGCCACGCCGAACGTAAACAGATCAAACGCTGCGATTGCATTCATTCCCGCAATTCCCAGCACTGCCGTAGCAATGATCGGCGTCATAATGGAGTTTAGAGAACTCGCAAAATAACGTAATCCGCCCACACGCTGGTAATGCTTCTTCGGCAATACCCTTGTGGTCGCCACCTCAGATGCCGGCTGCTGCACCGTATTCATGATACCATTTATCCCGTTAATCAGATACAGATGCCAGATCTGCAGTGCGTCATTTCGCAGTAAGATCAACATAATCACCGTCGTCACTGCCGCCAGCGTATCACACACCAGCATGGTAATCTTCTTGTTCCACTTATCACTCAAGGCTCCCGCGAAAATACTGAGCAGCACGTAGGGCGCATAGGAACTCACCATCAGCAATGCCGTCATAAGCGCAGAACCCTTCTGCGTATAGGACCAGATCACCAGCGCGTAACTTGTCATCGCACTTCCGAGTCCCGAAAAAGATTGGGTACTCCACAATAACAGATAAGTTTTCATCTCTCCTAATGTAAGGAAGAAATCTTTGTATTTTGTATGATTTTTCATAGACTTTGCTCCTTATGTTCAAATTTTAAAGTATTTGAAATCCGCAAAGTCCTGCGAGCAGTTATTCTACTCCATGCAATCACTGCCCTATAAGACTTTGCATGGAGCTGTTGCACTCATTAGTTTCATTGGTCTGTACCTCCCTCCCAGTTTGTTGATTATTATAACAGACTACTTTCCTCTGTAAACATAATTAATGTCTGCTCAACAAGTAGCTAATTTTTCACAGTCCTTGTTTCGCATAAATATCAGCATATTTTCATGCTGCTTGAACCTTGAAAACAACATTATCAAAAATTGCCACGAAAGAGCCACAAGCCGGGCTACATTCATTGTCAGAATTGACAACGCAATCGAGCTTCTCGTCGTTAAGTCGAGCTTTGTCTTTATCATGCCAAGTCCGTAGCATCTCTTTGCCAAACTGAAGGATCTTTCCACTTCGATACGGTCTGCGTTGTCAGCGTATTCTGTTTTCTTATCTGCGGCAACATTCTTTTTGGGTCTTCCCAAAGAAGGTCCTGATAAACGGATTCCATGAAGTCTGCAGTATGCCAGATTGTCCCTGTTCCGGTAAATCTTATCTGTCAGGGCACGCTCCGGATAATGGCCTGTCCGTTCTTTGTATCTTTCAATGGCTTCTATCAGAACATCGGATTCATTATAAGCATCAAAGGATAACCTTTCCAGACGGGCAAGTCCTTTTTCATCAATGCTCAAATCAAGCTTGGCTCCAAACTCCACCGGTGCAGCTGCCTTTCCCTTGACGATTGGTCTGATATATGGCTGGCTGATGCTGACGATCCGGTTCGGTACAGAATGAACCTTATTTTCATACATGTACAACTGCTGCTTACAGACTTCATCAATGACTTTTAGGCGATCGTTCTGTTTTGGTGTTAATTCTACTCCGGCTTCAAGAAAAGCATTGATATATGCTCTATTCCTGCGGATGTATTGTAGCTGCTGTTTGATGGCTTTACGTATCTTCTTCGCAGTACGCTTTTTGCATCTGGCAAGATTCAGATAGTCTTTTCTGGCTTTTTTGCGGTACATCCGGGGCTTGTAGTAATTGTAATCATAGCAGATCTGGTCAATCATTCCCTCCAGGTTTTCCCTTGCTTCGTTCAGAAGGTTAACATCCTGTGGATAGCTGATGTTTTGTAAGCGCTGAATAATAGGGTGGATTTTATCCGCCCTCAATATCTTATATAATGATTGCTAGGAAACGCGGGCGTTTTACTCTGCCTTTAGCGCTAGAGGCAAGCGTTTTACTCTATCTTCAAGGAGCAATCATTATGAACCCTAACTGTGTAAGAAAACCTGAACAGATCAGACTCATCATGGAATGCCGCCAGAGCGGGCTTTCCGATTATCAGTGGTGTCAGAAGCAGGGTATTAATCCCGGTACTTTTTACAACTGGGTCAGCAAGCTGCGAAAAGCCGGCTATACAATTCCGGATTCAGAAAGTAAAGTTTCCGGAGTGCCTGTCAGTCAGGAAGTTGTGAAGCTTGATCTGGTAGAAAGCGAGACGTCTGCCCCTGGCATGATGGAGCAAAATGTTAGCCATCCGGCTTCATCTGACATTTCGCGCATTGCCGCCGAAATTGAATGCGGAAATATCAGGGTGCGCATCTTTCATGGAGCGGATGCTTCTGTGGTCCGCAGTGCTTTTCAGTGTATCGGAGGTATGTCCCATGCCTGGTGATATTTCCGGTGCCGCAAACATTTATATCATTACAGGTTACACAGACATGAGAAAAAGCATAGATGGTCTGTGTGCAATTGTTAAGGCACAGTTGAAAGAAGAACCCGATGGTCATTCTATCTATCTTTTCTGCGGTAAACGCTGTGACCGTATCAAGGTTTTATTACGCGAACCGGATGGATATGTCCTTTTATATAAAAGACTTGATGTTGTCCAAGGTAAATACCGCTGGCCAAGGAACAGATCTGAGGTAAAATCTATTACATGGCAGCAATTCGACTGGCTCATGTCAGGGCTTGAAATCGAGCAGCCAAAGGCTCTCCGTACCGCCTGAAGACCTTGATCTTACTGGCTTTTCCACCTGTTTTGTGGTATACTAAAGGTATCAAAAACGGGAGAAAAACCATGCCGCGTTCAGCCAGAGACATCCAGCTTATCGAGCTTAAGGATACCATTTCAAAACTGAATGAACTGATCATGACACAGACGAGATCAATGGATTCTTTACAGAAAACCATTGAGGATCTGCGTCAGGAGTTAAGCAACAAGCAGGCTGAAGTAGATTACCTGAAAGCAAAACTGTTTGGTTCTTCCAGTGAAAAGCTGAAAAGTCCTTTTCCGGGGCAGATGAATCTTTTCGAAGAAATGCCGGATGACCGGATTCCCGGGATGATCGAACCGGAGATCATAGACGTTTCTGCCCACAGGAGAGAACGAAAACCGAAGGCCACTTATGAGGAGATGTTTGATAATCTTCCCCACAGACAGGTTCCGCCTGATACATTAACCGACGAAGAAAAGAAATGCCCTGTCTGTGGAACGCAGATGGTTCCCATCGGAACCGAGACTGTCCGCACGGAGCTTGTTTTTCATCCGGCATATCTGGAACGTGTAGATTATATGGCGACCACTTATGAATGCCCGGCCTGTAAGGACTCTCCTGAACCACAGTTCGTAAAAGATGGAGGTGCCGCTCCGCTGGTTCCCCACAGTTATGTTTCTGCCGGTCTGGCTGCCCATGTCATGTACGGGAAGTTTATCAATGCCTTACCCTGCTACCGGCAGGAAAAAGATTTTGAAAACCAGTTTGGCGTTAAAATCGGGCGTGGCACCATGGCACACTGGACGATCTACTGCTCTGAAAACTATTTTACACCAATGATCAATTACTTTCACCGGCTTCTCACCGGAAGAAAGTTTGTTGCAGGTGATGAGACGCCCATCCAGGTGCTAAAGGAAGCGGACAGACGGCCACAATCCAAATCTTATGTGTGGTTATTCCGTTCCGGTGATGACGGATTAAATCCCATCATCGTTTATCAGTACCATCCAACAAGGAATGGTGATGCTGCTGCGAAGTTCTTTCAGGGACCGGCACCCGGCACCTATATCAATGCAGACGGCTATGCCGGCTATAACAAACTGAAAGATTTCAAAAGGTGCTGCTGTTATGCACACATCAGAAGATATTTTCTGGAGGCCATTCCAAAAGGTAAGGAAAAGGATTATACCGATCCTGCCGTACAGGGCTTCCTCTATTGCAATAAACTGTTTGAATATGAGAGAAGTTACCGTGAAAAAGGACTCTCTTACAAACAGATATACAGCCGTCGTCTCAAGGATCAGAAACCTGTCGTTGAGGCTTTCTTAGCGTGGATTGATAAGCAGACGGCTCCTGGCGGAAGCCGTCTTGCCAGAGCCCTTACCTACGCAGGAAATCAGAGGCTGTACATGATGACTTATCTGGAAGATGGCCGCTGCAGCATATCAAACAACTTAAGCGAGAACTCCATCCGCCCCGTAACAGTGGGAAGGCGCAACTGGCTGTTCTGCGATACTACAGACGGAGCCGATGCCAGCATGATGGTGTATTCACTCCTTGAAACCGCCAGAGCAAACGGTCTGAATCCTCAGAAATATCTGGAATACCTTCTCGAAGCAAGACCGAATCAAAACATGTCTGACGAGGAACTTGAAAATATGGCTCCCTGGAGTCCTAAAGTTCAGGAATGCTGTGTAAATAAATCATAGAGTATTGAATCCGGGAAACTCCCGGACTTTTCCAAGAGAGATACCCTATTACTTAGCGCTTACGATGTTTTGGGGAGCACATGTTGCATCCAGAATGATTGTACCACTGTTTTCAGTCTTCGCAGTTGCTTCTTCCGTAACATCCATTCCATTGCCTGATCCCGGATCATTCGGTCTGTTGTAGCCAATGATCATCTCGTTGATTTCACTCAGTATTTCATCATCAAGACGTTTCCTGAACTCAACCGGTAACGATGGGACATACGGGGGCTCATTGCAAAACCCCGGAAGACCTACAAAGAACTGATAATACGGATTCTCTGTAATCTGCTCCACAAGTTCCCTGTCAGAATAGCCGTATTGTTTCTAGATCATAAGTGATCCGAGTGCCATACGGAGCGGTTTTGCAGGCATACCCGTTTTGCTCGGAAAAAGCTCTGCATATTTTTCCTCAATGGCATCCCATGGGATGGTTGCTGCTTTCTTCACCCATCTGTTTTCCGGATTCATTTTGAATCCCAAAGGCTGATTAAAATCAGCCAGACCTAATTGACGATCATGTTCAAATTTATACATACGGCCTCCGGTAAGTGCAAGGTTTTTTGCTGAAAACCTGCGTTTTTTATGCACTTCCAGTATACCATATGTGACTGAAACAATCAGTATTTTCTAGGTGTTTCGACATTATTCATTGCCGTTAAGCAGACATTAGTTAGTTTTATTAGTTTTTTAAAGTTTGACAGAAAATCTATAATCTGACTAGGCGTATGATTTGACGTTTACAACACATCAATATTTTTGGTGTTAGACAACATCTGTGTTGGTATGTATATTTCCGGCAATTACGAATGCTGGAATATCAGTCTTTGTATGTTACACCAACACACTTATTGACTAACACCATATTTTTTGTATTTAATGGTTGTTGTAAACATATCTATAGCTAATTTATTTCTATGCCATTTTATTCATCTATACTTTGGTAACTCATCATTCATAATCCAAGGTCTTTCATCAGTACTTCTATCAAATTCAACTTTATCGTAAGAAAACCACTTATCTTTAGGGAAAAAATCTTTCGGGAGTTTTTCTATGTATACTGCATTAAATATCTTAATCTCATTCACCATAGTGTCAACATCAACTTGAGGAAATTCTTTTCTACAATACTCCAAAAGCGGACTCAAAAAATATTCTCCAAACTTGAAGTCAAACAAAAAACTATTTCTTTTCATATATCTTTGCATATCTGATGAATCATTAACCTTTTCTGTAATGGAATCAAACCTCGAATCAATACCCAACTCTCTCATAATATTTAAATCTTTGTCGAATGACTCAAAATCTCTAATAACTGCCCCTTTTATTTCTACAGTATTACACTCAACTGCTAATAAATATAAAATGTTTTGTGCGTGCGCTTCCACATGAAATCCTGTATTTAAAAGAATCTCAAAATATAATTTTAATGCAGGTTTAATTATTTTTTCCATCAAGAAATCTTTCAGATTCATATCTTTTTGTGCTCTAAAATCATATAGTAATTCAATCATTGATTTTGCAGAGTTTTCTTTACAATTATTTGCGAACATTGAAAATGCTGGTATCAAGCGTTTTTCACATTTATCAAGTAAAGGATATGGTAAAACATCCCTTATAACCATCCCCCAATACCTTGTTTCCAAATGCCTTTCAAAATCATCTCCAAAATCTATGATTCTTCCAAATGTTTCAGGCATAAAAAAGATATCCTCTGGCATTATTCCCATGTCAAATTTCTCTTTCAATATAAATGAAATTTTTATTGAATTGCATATTTTCTCTGGTGTAAAAACTCTTTCTAACCGTCCTATCTTTCGATTATATTGTAATTTCATATAACATTTTTCATTTATTGAATAAACAGTTCTAGAACTGGCTGTAGGAACAACCATTCGTTCAGAACTTCTCTTATAATCCCTAAAGCACCTTTCATAATCTGGATGAATCATAATTTCGTCATTAATTATCCAATCTGGTCTTTCTCCAAAATCTATGCATTTAATATTTTTATCTTTAATCGAAAAACCACACACTCTAAATTCCGAACATTTTGAAAATGGGTTATAGAGTGCTGTAGTGGTATTTTTTTTGGTAAAGCCACTGGGTGATCCATCATTCAAATAACGTTCCATGTTTAAATATATATCGGGATCTGTAAAAAACGGAACAAAATTCCAGCTTGCTACAAACTGATATATATGCTCATAATCACTCTTATGCATTAAAACCCACTTTTTATAGTCTATCTGTAAATAAGTATTATTTGCCTCTCTAAAATAATCATCTAATAAATCTTTAAAACTATTTTCTTTCTGAATCTGATAAAGAACTGATGTATTTCTATGCTCCGTATACTCCTTCCAATCATCCAATACCATCGCCTGTTTATTATCTTCTCTTTCATTAAAACAAAAATCATACAATTTCTCGTTTTTTTCTGGATACACAATCTCACATGATAAATCGGAATCTGTAAATACACTTGTTTTTCTAACAAGTTCATTCCCATAATAAGCACAATAAACTTGATATGTATAGAAAATAGCAATTGTATCACCTGCATTTATTGGCAACTTTACTTTTCTATCATGTTGAATTTTATAAAAATGTATTCTAAACTGTAAATACTCTTCTCCTTTACTAATCTCATCAATAATATCGCATTTAATAAACTTTCTAAAATCGCTACTTCCAGATTTATATGACATATATGCTTGCAATTTTAATCCATTTTTA